>JAZRAG010000001.1:0-5952 GCA_045634445.1 Candidatus Spyradenecus sp.
CACAAAATACAAAAAGGAGCTCCGTAGGGGCCGCTGCGCGGCCGGCCGAGGGGAAATAGATGGGTGATTTTACTATTGAGATTTGATAGACTAACAATGTGACATTTTGGTTTTGTCTGTATCAAAGGATTTTCGCTATGAAAAAATTCCTAACGCTTCTCTTCTGTATCTGCTTTGCCGCTTTCAGTTTCGCAGCCACCGCAACCATTAATGGCATTACGTGGACCTATCAAGTCTCATGGGGTAAGGTAAGCATTTACAAATCGTATACCTCATCTGCGATTCCAACGTCAACCAGTGGTGCGATTACTATCCCTTCCACCCTTGGCGGTTATCCCGTGACCTCCATTGGGTCTTATGCGTTTTACTATTGTGACAGTTTAACCTCCATCACGATTCCAGAAGGCGTGACCTCCATTGGCGATTCGGCGTTTGAGGGTTGTACTAGTTTAACGTCCGTGACGATTCCAGAAGGCGTGACCTCCATTGGCAAATATGCGTTTGACTATTGTCGCGGTTTAACGTCCATCACGATTCCAGAAGGCGTGACCTTCATTGGCGCAGGGGCGTTTAAGTATTGTTACAGTTTAACGTCCGTCACGATTCCCTCGAGCGTGACCTTCATTGGCAATTATGTGTTTAAAGATTGTAGCAGTTTAACGTCGGTGATGATTCCCGAAGGCGTGCCCGAAATTGGCGATGAGGCGTTTCAAGGGTGTGAGAGTTTAACGTCCGTTGAGATTCCCTCGAGCGTGAAGACCATTGGCGAATGTGCATTTGATGGTTGTAGCGATTTAACGTCGGTGACGATTCCCTCCAGCGTGACCTCCATTGGCTATCGTGCGTTTGATGGTTGTTACAGTTTAACGTCCATCACGATTCCCTCGAGCGTGACCTTCATTGGCGATTATGCGTTTCGTTATTGTTCTAATCTTTATTATAAGGACACAAATGGTGTTCAATATGAGAGTGAGGAAAAGGTTGTTCTCATTGATGTACCTGAATCAATGCTGGGTACGTTTGAGATACCTAACAGCGTCCGTTTTATTCATTCTAGTGCGTTTTACAATTGTAGCGGTTTAACGTCCGTCACGATTCCCTCCAGCGTGACCTCCATTGGCGATGATGCGTTTTCTTGGTGTGAGAGTTTAACGTCCATCACGATTCCCTCTAGCGTGACCTCAATTGGCGATTATGCGTTTCGTTATTGTAGCGCTTTAGCGTCCGTCACGATTCCAGACGAAGTGACCTCCATTGGCGATGGGGCGTTTTGGGATTGTCGCAGTTTAACCTCCGTGACGATTCCCGAAGGCGTGACCGAGATTGGCAGTTGGACGTTTCAAGGGTGTAGTGGTTTAACCTCCGTCACGCTCCCCTTCAGCGTGACCTCCATTGGCGAACAGGCGTTTCGAGGGTGTAGTGGTTTAACCTCCGTCACGCTCCCCTCGAGCGTGACCTCCATTGGCAAACAGGCGTTTTGCAATTGTACCAGTTTAACGTCGGTGACGATTCCCTCCAACGTGACCTCCATTGGCATTTATGCGTTTTACAATTGTAGCAGTTTAACCTCCATCACGATTCCCTCGAGCGTGACCTCCATTGGCAGGTATGCGTTTGCTTATTGTAGCGGTTTAACGTCAGTGATGTTTGAAGGTGTGCCACCGACGGTAGAAAGTGGGGCGTTTGTTGGTATTGCATCGGGATGTAAAGGGTACTATCCCTCAACCAAGGCTGCAGAATGGGAGGCGGTGATTTCAAATGGCATGTGGGAAGGCCTCACGATGGAGGAGGTTTCTATCTCGGATATCCCAACGTTTGCGGTGCGTGCGACGGTGGTTGGGGATGGACAGGTTGCTGGCATAGGAAAATATGAGGAGGGTGCAGAAGTCACTTTGACAGCAGTACCAGGCGAAGGTTCTGTTTTCTGCGGGTGGAGTGTGCCGTCGGTGAAGTCTGCAACGTACACCTTTACGATGCCTAATGAACCCGTGGAGGTGACAGCTTCTTTCGCAGAGGCTTCGCTTGTAAATGCGTATGTGGCAACGAATAGTTTGATGTCTAAGGATGACGCTATCCAGGAAGCTTTAGACGCTGATGAGGTCTTTACGGCTGATGAAATGAAGGAGATGGCTTTCGGCGCACCTGTCATGGAGGTGAAGGAGGATGTAATCGAACTTGCGATTTCGCTTCAGACTGCGGAGTCTTTGAATGCTTGGCAGGCGATGGCTTTACAAGGTGCCACACTTGAGATTGATGAAGCGCAGGGCTTGGTGCGGATAAAGGTGCCGAAGGGCGATAAGCAAGGCGCCTTCTACAAGTTCGTCGTCCCCGAAAAATAAGCGGACCGACATAGCCGCTAAAATTAACCACCCAAATGTTGGGGAAAAGAGATGTGGGGGCTACGCGCCCCCGCATTTTTGTGTGTTTTAGCCGTGGAAGGTTCGCTTCGCTCACGCCCAGCACTTCGCGCTCGGGCGCATTTTGGTGGTTTCATTTTCCCATGTCTACAGCGAGCGCATTGCGCGAGTGCCCGTTCCTCAAGCGCTGAAAGCGCGCGGTTGCTACACGAAAAGGATGTCTTTTTTATCTAAGTATGCTAAACTCATCCTAATGAGTGGACAACGCTACCGATTATCAGATTATAGCTACAGCAAAGCGCGCTCTTACATGGTGACGCTTAAGATGCATCTGGCGGCTGCACCGCTCTCAGTATTAGACTCAAGTAAGAAAAGTGGACTGCGCTATACCACGCTTACAAAGCCATTTATTTCAGTGATTACCAAACGACTGCTCGACTATTTTGACCATACAATTGCAGTGAATAGCTTTGTTTTGATGCCCAATCACCTACACCTTTTGATTCATATTCACCGCACAACAAATCAACGTCAATCGAATCTTGTTCGAGTTGTAGAGAAACTCATCTTATTTTTAAACGAAGCCTATAAAGGGATTTACACAGATGTGACTTTTGACCCCGTGCAATCGTCATGGGATGATTCAATCGCATTTACGCGAGAAGCAGAGATGCGCATGCGTCGTTACATCAAACAAAACCCACAACGCGCACTTTTACGTAGCGATTCAAGTTACTGTAAACGTAAAACATATCTCGCAAAAGATGGACGCAAATGGTGGTTTTATGGGAATTTTGATCTTGTAAAAAGGCCTACAATTCTCGCGGTGGAGTGTTCTCGCAAAATATGCCCCGCCTCACCCCTATGGAATAGATGGCAGACTGCGGCAAAAAGAATAACCACAGGATGTGCCGCAATCGGGACATTTATGAGCCCCTGTGAGAAAATGACACAAACAACCATCTTACAAGCAGGAGGCGCATTGATTATTCTTCTACCAGAAGGCATTTCGCCATATTGGCACCCGGGAGAAGAGATGGAGCGCTACTGTGCACAAGGCCGAATCCTTTATTTAACGCCGTTTGAACACGAAGAAGCGCGTCCTTCTGCAGCCGTACTCTATGCGCGCTGCCATGCGAATGGCGGTTTAAAAGAAATACTTTCTCGACTGGCGTGTAATACGCCATCTCTTCCACGAGAATAAAAGCAACCGCGCACTTTCAGTGCTTGAGGAACGGGCACTCGCGCAATGCGCTCACTGTAGACAAGCTCACTCATGCCAGCACCTTTCGGCACAGTGGGCCTTTTTCCAATATTTCCGTATACTATTGTTCCGGTAAAAAGAGGGCTTAAAAACAGGTTGTTTTGAGGTGCAAAATAACCTGTTTTGTTTTTAATTTGTGTCTTAAAAAAGAGAGGGTAGCCCCAAAAAGGGGTTGCTTTTCTCTTTAATCTAATATATTTAATCTAATATATAGATGTTAATATCTAATTCGGGTAGTACCGCGACGAATTGTTCTGACCTTTTTGATTGATTGAATTGAATGTCGCGGGCTGTTTGAAAGACCTCGGTTATGGAGTGACCTCTTTTGGTTTTGATGTGACCTTGTTTGATGTGAATTGGTATTGTTTGATTGCTTAAATTACCTAACGGATTGGAGTTTTTATGCGTGATTTTTCCTTTGATGTACGATAAGTTTGGGCTGTGTTTTTGAACGCGGCAGCTTTCTCTTTTTTACTTCTTTTCTTTTGATTCGTTGAGTCGAATGGCATTGCGGCGTGCGTTTGCGATTGCGGCGTGCTGTCGGCAGGATGTGATGTGGCGCCTTTCTCGTTTGAGGAGGGGGCTGGTTTGGTGGATTTTCGGCATTTTTGAGTGATTTACCTTTTGAGGTTTTTGCGGTATGAAGAAGTCAGAACTAGTGAATATGGTGATGTTTATAGGGCAAGTGATTAAGTTGAAGCCGACTTCGTTGCTTCTTTTAGATCGTGTTGCTTGGCGAGCGAATACGTCTGGAGCATTACGCAAAGGGAATGGTGAGAAGATTTCATTTCGTGATTGTTCCAAAATGGTACAAATGTCTAAGCGAACACTAACGAATGTTTTATCTGAACTTGAGAAAAATAAGCTAATTTATTGTGAAGTGGGTGGCAGTGGTGGCTTGGTTATTTCTGAAGTGAAACGCTTATATGAGATTGCAATTTCTCAGTGGCCTTTAAAAGATACTGCGGTGGCTACAGAAAACAATAATGGTATAGAAGATACGCCAGTGGAAAATTTTGCTACACCAGTGGAAAATTTTGCTACACCCGTAGAAAATTCTGCTACACCTGAGTGGAAAAATTTGCTACACAATAACAACTGTACTACACACACACGTATGTGATTCTATGTCTATGGATGGGGAGGGTTGTTCTGAGGTGAAGGAGCCCCAGCAGGAGGAGGGGGCTCAGGGTGTGCAGGGTGAATTGGTGGCAACGACGTTGTTTCGGCAGTTCATGAAGTGTTACCCGAAGCGCGATTTCTTGGATCGGCAGAAGTGCTTAATGGCCACCTCGCCTACCACCTCTACCAACAAATCGGCCCCGAAAACATCGACGCCCAAGCCCGCGACCTCATTCATGACATCATCGCCCGCGAAAAAGACGTCAATGCCCAAGAAGCACTCTTTGACAAAGCTAGCCAAACCTTCGCCGACTACAAGAATACGATTACAGGTGCCTAACACGCCTGTACTCTCGCTTTCATTAGCCGCCGCACATCGTCCTGCCAGAAGTTTTAACGCCAGCCAAAATGTGCCTGAACACGCAGGCCAGAAAAAAGGAATGTGGGGGCTGCGCGCCCCCACCCCCCGCGGCAGGGCTGAGCCCTGCACGGCATGTGTTTAGGGGAAGCGCTTGTGGAGAGAAGGGCGTGGGACTGTTAATGTTGCATCATTGTGAGGCCATTCCATTTCCCATCGGAAATCACCCTCTCCCACGCAGCTGCATACGTAAAGGGATAGTACCCTTTACATCTTGATGCAACACCATAAAATGCCAAAAAGTCTACCGTCGGTGGCACACCTTCAAACATCACCGAGGTTAAACTGCTACAACCAGAAAACACATTATGGCCAATGGAGGTCACGCTCGAGGGAATCGTTACAGATGTCAAAGTGCCACAATCCCAAAACGCCCCCTTGCCAATGGTCTTCACACCTTCTGAAATCGTGACGGACGTTAAACTGCTACAATAAGCAAACGCAAGATCGCTAATGGAGGTCACGCTGGAGGGAATCGTGACGGACGTTAAACTCTCACACCCGCAAAACGCTCCCTCGCCAATCTCGGTCACGCTCGAGGGAATCGTCACAGATGTCAAAGTGCCACAAAAACAAAACGCCCCCTTGCCAATGGAGGTTACGCCTTCGGGAATCGTGACGGACGTTAAACTGCTACAACCATAAAACGTCCGATAGCCAATCTCGGTCACGCCTTCAGGAATCGTGATAGATGTTAAACCACTACACCCTTGAAACGCACCACCGCCAATCTCGGTCACGCTCGAGGGAATCGACACAGACGTTAAACTACTACAATCACGAAACGCATA
>JAZRAG010000002.1:0-7682 GCA_045634445.1 Candidatus Spyradenecus sp.
AGCCGTCAAGACAACATCGCAGAATTGCTTGAGACCCGTATGATGTTCGGCGCCCGTATTCGCCACCTTGCCACCCTTCAAGGTGACCGAGGCTTCATGCAAGTAACCATTCAAGTCAAGCGTTGCACCTGCATTGACCACAATGGCGTTGTCAACATTGAGCACATTGTTCACGCCCAACTTCACCACGCCGCTCTGCAAGGTGACCGTCGCCGTAGCCGGCAAGGCCTTGGTCAATGCCACACCCGTACCAAAGAGGTTATAGGCCGTCGGCAAGGTCAAGGTCGTCACGCCATTCAAGAGCGGCACATCCACACCGAAGTCCACCGTGCTAATCAACAAGGCGTCAATCGCGAGGGTCGTCGCCGTCGAGTAGAGATAGCCCACCTTACCCGTCACCGTGATAGCTGGCAAGGTCACCGCATCACCCGCGAGGGTCAAGGACTTCGCGAAGCCTGTGTAGTTAATCGTCACCACCGCATTCGGGAAGGTCGTCTTCACTGCACCCAAAGTGAGCGTTGCCGTTTCGGAGACCGTAAGCGTGATGTCCGTAATGTTCGCAGGCGTCACGTCTTCAATGCTAATTTCGTTGCCCGATTCCACATTGGTCCACGTCAAGGCATCCCATGCAACATCACCGCTGATGGTCGTCGAGAGTGCGGTTGCTGCCGCATCATCAGACTCTCCATAAGCCAAGGTGTAGGTCGTGGTTTCACCCTCGGTCGTGGTTTCCACCACACGCGAGTAACCCGTGCGAATAGCCAACATACCTTCCGTCAACGCGGTCGTCGAGGCCAAGACCTTCACCGGCACAGTCGCATTTTCTTCATCGAAGAGTACGGCGATCGGCTGGTTGGCCGTCACGGCGCCCTTGATGGTCATCGGCTGAGCGAGGTTGGTCACCTGAATCTTACCGCCATTGAAGGTGGCAGGACCCGACCACGTACCGTCGCCTGCGAGGATGATGCCATTGCCCACCGTCAAAGCGGAGGTCGATCTCTTCATACCCGTGAGCGTCAAGGTGGCCGAGGTTGCACCGTCAGCCAATTCGGTTGTCACAGGAATGGTTTCGACATTACCTTCGATCGTCAACGATGCCCCTTCCGCAAAGGTAATCTTTGCAGAGTGCGACGTATTATTGTCGTGGTTGAACATCACGGCGCTAATCACTGCACCAGCACCCGTCACCGAGATCGGGCAGTTCGCACGGTAGAAGTCCAACGGCTTAGCGAAATTATTGTAGGTATCCAACACTGCGCCAGCGCCCAAGACAATCTTGTTCGTATTAAAGATGGTCCACTTGGCACCCACCAACACCGTACCATTAATCGTAATGGTTTGCGTGCCGCTATAGTTGATCGTATCGTTCGATGTCGTAATCAAGGTCGCTCCAGATTCAACCAAAACATTACCCTTCAAACGACGATCATTCGCCGCCAATGTCAATGTACCCGACACCACCGTGAGCGGGCCATTAATGGTGTTGTTTGCAGCCGACAGCGTTGTTTCTGCCGTCGTCTTCAAGGTGACGCCTGCCGCAGTGGTAATCACACCCGAGTGCGTACCTGCGGTTGCCCACGTAACAACGCCCGTACCATTAAAGGTAATCGCCTTATTGGCTGCATAGGCATTGGTCAACGTCAAGCCTGCGCCCGTGTTGTTCACCGAGACGGTCGCCGCATTGAGCTTCAAGGTGTCGCCACCCACGAGGCTCATATCACCATTCACCGTGAGCGCAGTAACCGCTGCCAAACTGACATCCACCGTCACCGCGACATTGGCTTCTGCCGTCAAGGTCACGGAGGTCACAGCATCCCAAATCGGATTTGCCACAACGGTTTCGCCATCCATCCAGGTCAATGCGGACCAGTTGGCGGCTTCGGTCACCGTTGCCGAGAGGCTCGTGTAGCTCGGCGTCTTGAAGAGGCGATACATCACACCACCTTCAATTGCCGTCGGTGCGACCTGATAACCCTCTTCCGTGGTGAAGGTCACCGTCGAATTGGTGTTCATCACCTTCAAGACATTGACATAGACGCCGTCTTCAGGCAAGGTCACGCCATCAAGCGTTACCGCACCCGTCACCTGACCATTGATTGTCAACGGCGTTTCGGGGTTGGTCACGTGCAACTTCGCACCTGCCGTGAAGGTCACAGCTGGGCCAATCGTGCCTGTACCCGCCAAGGTTGCACCCGCAGCGATTGTGTAGGCCTGACCTGCACCCGAAGCCGGGATATGCGTGCCATTCACCACAAGCGTGGTGTCTGCAGCCACGTTGGTCGCATTATTCTGGTAGGTATTCGCACCCGCCATCACAACCGTACCGCCGCCGTAGATTTCCAAGGCGTGCGTCGTGTGACCCGAGGAGGCCGTCACGATGTTGCCCGTCACATTCAAGGTTGCACCTGCAGCCACTTCAAGGCGTGCACCGAGGTCGGTCTTATCCGAAGCGCCATCGCAACCCATCTTCACCGTGCCCGCCAAGGTGGCCGTGCCCGAGGAGACCAAGAGGCGACCAGCACGTGCGAGGTTGAACCAATTGCGACCATTCAAGGTAGCGCCATCCTTCAACTCAATCGTACGACGGAGGTACTGATTACGCGTACCTTCTTCGCCACCTTCTGCGATTTCGAGGATGGCATTTTCGCCATTGACGACGAGGACCGTACGATCATACTGCGCAGCGACATCCTTCCAACCGAAGACGTGGCTATTCGCGAGCACAATCTTACCACCGCGCATCACTTCGAACTGACCGCTGCCTTCAACCGTAGAATCCCAGTTGAGCTGCCCCTTCTGGGCACCCACGCCTGCAAGCGTCAAGACTGCACCAGAGCCAATCTTAATGCGACCCGTGAAGTTCGGATAAGCAAATTCTGTATTCGCCGCATTCACATTCGACTGCGTGCTGGTATAGAAGAGCAAGGTGCCCGAGCCGCTCAAGTTGGCAGGAATGACGGGCATGCTACAGCCCACCATCAAAGTACCTGTCACAGAGAGGTTTTCAAGCGTGGTGATGTCCGTACCCGTCATGTAAATACCATCCTCTGGCGCATTAATCGTCAAGGAGGTCATGAAGGGCGTCGCCACATCACGCGTAATCCACGCATAATCTGTACCACTTGCAAGCGAGAGCTGCACTTCTTCAATGTAGTTCCAGTTGATATTCGAAACTGCAGAGCCGTCAAGTGCTGTCCATGCCAAAGCAGACCAATTTGCAGCACCCGTGATTTCAGCCTTCACTGCCGTCACAGGGATTTCAACAATCTGCAAGACAATCGTATTGTCCACAGCCACGATTTCATAGGCGTGGTGAGACAACGTGCCATTCTCATAGACCTGGATGAAGTCGCTCTCAGCCACCGTCAAGGTTGCCCCATCCGTGCAGGTCAAGAGCGTCACCGGCGTTTCTGCCGTAGGTGCGGTGGTGAGGTTCACCGTCATCGTAGCAGGAATCGTCACATCGCCACCCACGGTAAGCGTACCTTCAGCAGGCAAAGTCAAGCCAGCGCCCGCAACGAAGGTCAAGGCGCCCGGCACCGTGCCATTACCCGCTAAGGTGGCACCAGCGGCAACCGTTGTTGCACCCGTGTAGGTATTGGCAGCCGTCAAGGCAACCGTACCCGAAGCAATCGTCACATCGCCCGTGCCCGAAACCACACCAGAGATCGTCAAGGTCTTGTTTGCGACGCCTTCAAGCGTCATCGCACCACCCAACACGATCGGTTCAGCAATCGTGGCCGTTTCGGTGGCAGCAATCGTTGCGCCATTCACATTGAAGGCGGCGAGGACAGCAGGAATGCCCTGCGTGCCCACCAAGGTCAACTTACCGCCATTGGTAAGGTTGACCGTACCAGCGCCATTGCCACCGCCATCAAAGATGCCGCGCGTCTTCACTTCGCCACCATTGATGTTCAAGGTTGACGTATCCCAGAAGTTGATGTGCGAGGAAGTGACGTCCAACGTACCACCCGTGAGGGTGTAGGTCGTGCCACTGCTCCAACCGAACAAGAGGCCATTAGTGCCCGACGTCGATGTATTGGCGCCCTGCATCGTCACCGTACCACCCGACTGGTTGACGGTGCTATTCTTAGAACCAAACCAAACCGCCTCGGTATCCTTACCCAAGGTCAATAAACCGCCATCCATTTCAATGGGGATCTGCGTACGCATGGTGTCGCCACCATTGAGATAAACGCTATCACCGTCACGAATCAACATCGTGCCCTGCGACAACTTCATCGTCTGGCTAGTCCATTCCAAGTCGGCGAAGGCAACATCACCCGGATAATCAGGCAAGCTATCGGTCATGAGCTCAGCATCAATCACGAGAAGGCCGCTATTGGCCACAACACTCAAGTTCTCAGCCGTGGTCACTTCCAAGGTGGCGTCTTCACCAATCGTGATTTCACCGAGGCCAACAATCGTGCCCTCAATACGCGTGGCCACATTGGCAGCCACCTGCGTGGTCGTAGCCACGTCAATCGATGCGCCTTCTGCGATGACTACCTTACCGCCATTCGTGCCCTGAATCGTCAAGGAGTGGAAGGTATGTGCCGCCACGGTGTCAATCGTGAAGGTACCCGGCACAGCCGTTTCGCCTTCGATAGCACCGAAGTCAATCACCACATCCGTGAAGTCAGTCACCGACTTGCCTTCATCCAAGGTTGCGAGGAAGGCCGACCACGTGGTCACCGTCTTCGCATCAACCGTTGCGGAGGCCAATTCGCCCGTGCGTTCTTCAAACGCCAAGTAAATACCGTCAATCTGCTGCGTCAAATAGTAACTGACGCCATCTTGACGAGCAACTGCATTGCCTGCCACGGAGACCGTAACTTCGGTCGTCAATTTCTCCACGGCTTCAGCGTAGGTCTTTGCAATCACCTGCACCGGTGAGCCAACCGTCGGCAAGGACGTGACATTCACAGTCAAGAGGTCGCCCAAGGAAACAGTACCAGAAACCGTCGGAGCTCCAGCCGAAGTATCCACGATGGCATGGCTGGCGAGGGTCAAGTTGCCCGTCACCGTACCAGCACCAGCGAGTGTGCTATTCGCGGCAATCGTTGCAGGACCAGCCCACGTGCCCGTCAAGGCGAGCTTACCGCTATTGATAGCGAGGGTGCCCGTCGCGGTATTGGTTGCGCTCAAGGTCAACGTACCATCGCCGTACTTCGAGAAGAAATTGCCTTCGTGCATCACAGCTGCGATGGTCAAGTTACCACCCGTTGCGATATCGGCTGCGGCATTCTCCTTCAAGTAGATGGTATCGCCAGAGATTGTTGCGGTGCCAGCTTCCTGCATGCGGAACTGTGCCTGATCCTGCGTATTACCACCGAAGAGACAGAAGTAGCCATCATAGCTATTCTTATTAATGGTTACGGCTGCGCCATTGTCGAGATAGAGCACGTCACGGAAGTAACCCGTGTTGCCACCAGTAGACTTGAAGGTCAAGTTGCCAGCCACGCGCAAGACGCTACCCGGCAAGGTGCTACCCGTCCAACCCGAGAGATCCTTCATCGTGAATTCCAATGAAGCGCCATTCATGACATAGAGTGCGGGAGCTTCATAGGTCTTGTTAGCGGCAAAGGCCGTTTCACCACCCTGACCATAGCTCATCGTGTGCGTACCTTCTGCCACCACAACGCGTGTCGCCATCGTCGCATTCACATCCCTGCCGAAGGGCAATGCAACGCCATTGTCGCCTGCGCCCTTCAACTGAAGAATGCCCGTGAAGTCACGCAATTCAGTCAGGGCAATTGCCGTTTCACCGCTAAAGGTGAGGTCGCCTGCTGTAGCGTCAAGGCACAAGGTGCCCGGACCTTCAAAAGCGCTACTAATTGCCGAAGGTGCAGCAATGGAGAGCGTTGCGCCTTCGCGAATCTTCACACCGTTGCTTGCGGTCCAAGTCTTGCCAGTCGCAATCTTAGCTTCGCCAGCCACGACAATCTTACCAGCTTCGCAGAGGCTCGGATTTGCATCTACAGCCCCCACAAGTATCTTGTGCGTGTCCTTATTGATGGTGAATGCACCACCGAATTCAGAAACATCCACAAAGATGAGGGCATGGCCATTCGCAGGGGCATTTTCCATCACGAGGGTACCATCACCAATCAACTTATTGAAGGTGTAGGCCTTATCGCCAGAGCCATTACGGAGATAGTTCGTGCCCGTGAGCTTCAAGGTCGGATTATACGTTGCCGATGAGCCTGGGAAGTAGAACTGATTCGTATTAGAGGAGCCCATATCATAGAGTTCCACCGTTGAAGCCGTATTACCGAAGTCGTTCGGGTTGAAGTTGTTCAAGGTCGTAATGCCCTTGAGCGTCACCGTACCCGTCCAAGTGGTAGCATCCGTGAGGCCCGTCTTCGTCGTCGGTACCACACCATTGCACAACAAGGTGCCTGCGCCCGTAATCTTACCCGAACCCACCGACAAGGCTGCCACATTCTCAATCGTGAGCGTAGCATTTTCCTTAATGGTGAGGCCCTTATTGGCCGACCACGTCTTACCCGCAGCAATCTTAGCCGCACCCGCGACCACGATCTTACCGTCTTCAACATCGGCAGTACCACCCACCACAACGCGAGCTTGGTCTGCGCTGACCGTGATAGAACCTTCAAATTCGGAGACATCTTCGAAAATGAAGGCATACGGCAAGTTCTTATTGTGCGTGAAGGAACCCGTACCCGAGAGTTTCTTGAAGGTATAGGAGTTATTCGAGTAACCGTTGTTATTGGTGAGCGAACCGTTCAATTCCACAGGCACTTCGCAAACACCGTTGTTCTTCAAGTAACCCGTAAGCGTGCCATTGAGGACGAGCTTCGAGTTGGCATGACCCAAAGCTTCAAACGAAGTGTTCTGGTCTGCGAGCGTAATCGTGCCCGTAATGACCACCGTACCTCGCCAAGCATTGGCCGTTAAGGAGGAGGAAATATCCTTCGGCAAGAAGGCATCGCAGCTCAACGTACCTGCGCCCTTGTAGGTGCTGCTCGTTGCGAGGGCTTCCACGCGCGTCAAGGCGAGGGTTGCCCCCGACTGAATCGTGGTGTCGCCCGTGTAGGTATTGCCACCCGAGAGGGTCAACGTGCCGCTATTCACCGTCAAGGCGCCCGTACCATCCAATGCGGAGGCAATCGTCAAGGTGCCATTCGTGGTCAACGTACCCGACCAAGTAGGCATTGCCTTATCAAGAGTGCCCGTGCCCGTGAGGGTGGTATTGGCCGGAAGGTTGCGAATCTCCGTCACACCATTCAAGGCATTCACCTCGAAGGTGAAGGTATCCTGCGCCACCGTCAAGGAATCGATGGCCAAGGAGGCCGCCGTCGTTGCCAAGACACCTGCTTCACCCGAGAGGTTAATCGCGGGCAAGGTCGTTGCATCGCCCGCGAGGGTCAAGGTAACATTCGCCGTGCCATAGACCACAGTCAAAGTTTCCAAGCTCGGGAAGAGGGTCTTCACATCGCCCAAGGAGAGTTGTGCATCAGCCTGCACCGTCAACGTCATTTCCGTAATCAAGTCACGGACAATATTCGCATAGACCACGGTTTCACCCGTTACAGCATTCTGCCAACCCAAGGTTGCCAAGGACTGTTCGCCTGCCACTTCCGCCTTCAACGCGCTCATTGCAATCGCAGCATAGAGGCCGCTGCCATCTACGAGCGTACGACGCGTTTCAGGGAGGT
>JAZRAG010000003.1:0-21834 GCA_045634445.1 Candidatus Spyradenecus sp.
AAGTGAGGGGTCAATATCCCACATTAAAGGATCTTCAGCGGTTAAGCCACCGCCCACAGAGGCCAATCCAGCAATCATTGCCGCATTATCACCGCAATAACGCGCCTGTGCCACCAAAAGAGGCACACGGTAACGCTTCGCGACGCCTTCAAGCGCTTCGCGTAAACGGCCATTCAGCGACACGCCACCGCCAACAGCAAAGGTCTTATACTGCCCAGTGCGCAATGCAATCTCCGCGCGTTTTACAAGCGCATCAACGATTGCTTCTTGATAACAAGCACAAATAAGCGCGGTGTCTTCGTCATTTTGCGGCGGATTCTTGCGCACATACGTCAGTAATGCCGTCTTCAAACCGCTAAACGACACGCAGAGTTCTGCGCGAAGTCCTTCTGGAAGCGGATGATCTGCCGAAACTTTACCCTGCGGAAAGGTAATCGAACGGCGCAATGCTTCAGGCACCGTCTTTGCCACTTTGTCAATCACTGGACCGCCAGGATAACCAAGCCCAAGCAGTTTTGCGGCTTTATCAAAAGCTTCACCAGCAGCGTCATCAATCGTTTGACCTATCAGTTTGTACTGATTGGGCGCAGACGCTTCCACAAAACAGGTGTGACCACCGCTCACTGCAAGGCCCAACTGCGGATACTGCGCATCAAGTGTGACGTCCGCACGGTCGAGTTGCACAGACCAGAGGTGCGCATGCATATGATTGACGGGAATCAATGGTTTCCCAGAAGCAAGCGCGAGGCCCTTCGCAGCGCTCCATCCCACGAGAAGAGAGGCAGCTAATCCCGGACCACACGTCGCAGCAATCGCATCTACTTCATCTAAAGGATTCGCAGCATCTGGAAAGGCTTCCTTTAATGCCTGTTCAATAATGCCACGAATCTTCTCAATGTGCGAACGCGATGCAATCTCTGGCACCACGCCACCATAGGGTTGGTGAAGGGGCACTTGCGAGTAAATGACCGACGAAAGCACCTGTGTGCCGTTTCGCACAACGGCAGCAGCGGTTTCGTCACAGGAGCTTTCAATACCAAGAACGGTCATAGGTGCACTCTTTTTTCGCAAGGCTTATTCGGGGAGACGCACGATGATGGTCTGCATTTCAGGTGCAGCGAGGCGGCGGTTCAATTCCACGCAAGAGGGGAAGAGCCAGCTATCCAACATCGCAGGCGAGGCCGAATACTTCACGGTGTAGGTGAGACGAAGCGCGCCAGTGTAGGTGATGCGTTCTTCCTTAAGGATGAGTTCGCAAGCGCCACCACCAGGCAAGGTCACCTTGAAGGGTTCAGGACGCGAAACGATTTCACCGCCCTTAGGCAACCAAATATCAACTTCGTTGGTGTAATTTTCCACTTCACCCTGCCAAATGGGGTTGGTACGACGTGTACCACGGAGGCTGTAGATCGGGGCAACAAAGCGCGGCACAGGGATATTCAAAAGCGCACCCTGACGCATACCATAGCTCTTTGCGCTCACGGCCAAACGTGTACGCACAGGATAAGCTTCGGTATCAATCACGTATTCACTGCAGGGTTCTGCGCCAGTTGCCATTGCGTTAGCGGCAGCTGCAATGGTGCGGCGACGCGTTTCGGGCGTAAATTCGCGTGCAATGCGGCGAACTGCGCCTGCTTCCAAACCGTAGTGACGCGTTTCCGAGGAGATGACTGCATCGCCACCAGCGTCAACAACAATGCGCGTGACGTTTTCGCTACGCGAGATATCTTCTGCGTTTGTCTGATGAAGTTCGCGGCCTTGGACGCTCATAAGTGCGCAGGATTTCAACTGCGTAGCTGCCACTTCGTCACAAAGGCCTGCATCACCTACGAGGCGACCATCTGCAAGGCGGATGTAAGGCGTGGTCCAACGCGTCCAACGAGGCGCCTGAAGGGCTGCCACTTGCGTGCGGAAGGCGTAGTCATAAGCCAAAGAGGTGGCATCGGCAAAGACGATTTCGCCGTCAATTTCTGCATCGCGCAACATTGCCAACCAAAGAATTAGGCGGTCAAGGCGGTTAGCATAACCCGAATTCAAGGTGGTGTCAGGGTCGGTCATCGTGCCGAAAGCCAAGTCATCCCAAGCAGGGCCACGCGTACGAACGCGACGAGCGAGGAATTCCTGAATCGCCTTCAAACGTGCATTGATGTCGTCTTCTGCGATATCCTTCATCAAGGTTTCCACAGCTTCTTCTGTGACGGGACGGCGCTGCTTCAAGACCTTTTCAATCTTAGCAATAACCTTCGGCATCACGCGATGTGCTGCTGCTTGACGATGTGCCACGTAAATCGTGGGCGAGAAGAGGTTGGCGGCAGGCATACCGGGTTCAGCCTTGATGGCGGGACGGTTGCGCAAGGTCCAAGTGTAGGTCTTTTGGCCGTCCTTTACAGATTCAGTACGCTCCACTGCCACGTTTTCGAAATTGCGCTCTGCAATGCGGATATTGTCCACTTCTGCCACGGGCACGGTGAGGGAGTAGGTTTCTTCCTTTGTAGAAGATTCACAATCAAAGACCTTCGTTTCGCAGAAGGGGCGCTTGTCCTTGGAGGTGACAATCCAGTCGAGGTGCGAGACGGAGCCCACTTCAATCGCCGGCAAGGAAATCACAGTCTGCTTCCAAGCAGTGTAACGCGGAGAGCTGGCCGCGCCATCATCGTCAAGGATATTGATTTCCTTGGAGGTGACGGGGATGCAGTCGCCATTAATCGTGGTTACTTCAGCAGCTTCAAGTTCCAAGGTCTGCCAATCGGGAGAGTGCCACAACTTGACTTCGCCCTGGTCGCGCTTACCCTGGAAGGTGTTGACGCGCACATCGCGGGTGTAGTGACGGCGCACCGTGCCATCGGCATTGAGAATCGTTTCAGAGAAATCCTTGAGCACGGTAGCGTCTTCATTCTGTGTAGCGTCTTGCACGAAGAGCGGGCGCAATTCTTCAATGCGGCTCATATTTTCCACAAAACGGCGCAACGCAAGATATTCTTCAGGCGTGAAGGTCTTGTTGGAAACTTCGAGTTCGCGCGTCAATGTAATGGTGTCGGCTTCCTTATTACGCTTGCACACCACGCTATAGGATGCGCCAGTGGTCTTGAGCACTGGATCCTGCGGCAAGAGCTGAGGTTCGCCAAGCGCATTAAAACCGCGCAAGGTCACCGTTTCATGCACAGAACAAGGAGAGTACACTTCCCAATCGTACTTACGCGTAGGCTGAGTCAAACCATCAAAGAGGAAGTTCACCACGCCGAAAACACGGCTGAAGTAAGGCAATTTCACCAAGGTGTGACCTTCGTCATTGGGCACTGCATAACCATTGATGCGAGCCTTCAACTTCAAGACGAGCGGCTGGGTAATATCCTTGGGATCTTCTGGAGAGAAGGAGAGGTCCGTCAATTCAGCGCCAGGAGACAAACGCTTGACCATGCCGTCCATGCGTTCGCGGAGAATTTCAGGCGTAGACTTCACAAAGACCGAACGATACACGTTGTCATTCACGCCCTTGAAGTGAAGCGTTGTGGAGATTTCCAAGTTGCCCGCACGGTCCAAAACAGCGTCCGTTTCCACAGAGGCCAAGTGATCCTTCGTATTCGGCACAGGCGTCACGCGGAGAGTCTCGCCTTCAGGACGGCACACGAGGAAGGTGCAATCGCTCAAATACGCTGGCAATTCTGCACGAGCAGTATCATCCGTCGGGTCCATGAGGCGGTAATTGCGGTCACCTTCATCAATGCAGATAATTGCGTGATTGAAGAACGAGAGCGGCACTTCCTTATCGCGCTTCGAACCTGCGTTAATGAGCACAGGGAAAGCATTGAAGCCTGCTTCGCGCAACATCGCCACCAAAAGTGCGCCCTTATCACGGCAAACACCATAGCGGTTATCAAACGTTAAAGCGACATCGTGCGGTTCATAACCCGGAGAGGTATCTTCTGCAATGATGCCCATGTAGCGAATTTCTTGCGCCACAAAACCAAAGAGTGCGGCAATCTGTTCTTCGCGCGACTTACCTTCGGTCAATTCTTTCACCTTAGCGATGATACCAGGGGTCACCTTCAAGTGCGGATCGCAGAGATCCCAATACCACTTTGAGAGTTCTTCCCACGAAGCAAAGGTCGAAACCACCACACGCTGAACCTGCGTAGCCTCTTCAGGCATGTTTTCTTCGGGGAACATCTGCGGCACATTACGTGCTACCCAACGGTACACAATGCGGCCATCCTTATGTTCGCTGCTACTCGTCATCGTGCCAGGCACTTCATCCAAAACTGCCATGCTCTTCAAAGGCAATTCCTTCGGCGCGACAATCGTCAATTCCGAGTAAGGCAAGGGGCAATCCGAGCTTTCAAACGTATCAAAGTCCATGTACGTGCTTGGAATACGCGGACGCATCGTGTTCATCGCCATCACAAAGTGAATCGTGTCACCCTTCATCACCTGCGGAATCGTCAACACCAAATTGCGCGAATTTTCATCATAAATATTTTCGGCGTTACCATCATTTGAGGAAACGTCTTTAATATTCGCCTTCAAATCCACTGGCACCACCGTACCATCCGGACGAATCACTTCGGCCAACTGGAATTCGCCTTCGCTAAATCCCTTCTTGTACCAAAGCGGAATATCGCGCAATTCCTTAGCGCCTTCATCGGTGAATGCCTTCACCCACCATTCAACCCACTGCAGATAAGAACCATCCTTAGCGTAGTCCACATAGCGAGATGTGGCGAAAGCCAAAGTACGCGCATCCGGAGACGCATCACGCGTCAATTCAAGCGCAGTCTTCACCATTTCATCACGATTCAAAGGTGCTGGCATCGGAGCAAGTGCGAGCGCCATACGAAGGCTCAAACCTGCCATCAAAACCAAACTAAAAAGATACTTAATACATTGCATCTAAGATACTCCTCAACTAATTACTATATAGTATACCTAATCTTCACAACACGCGCCTAAAAACCAAGCGAAATTTCACCCCTGCTACCTAAAAAATATCCTCCTTACTACCCACGCTTTTTCCAAACCTTACCCCCACCCCAAAACCACCCTTTTTTACCCTAAAAACCCCTTTTTTCAAAACAGGTTGTCTTAAACCTCAAAACAACCTCTCTTAAATCGCAAAAAGAATTATCTTAAACTCCAAAACACACCTTCTTCAAAAATACCCTAAATTCATCCCCCTCCCTTCTTTTCCTAATGCTTTAATCACAAACAATTAAACTATGAATTTATCCCGCTTTTGCACTAATTTTAGAGAAATGCAATAGTACAAAATGCTTCTTTTCGTCCTACATTTTAGGGTAAATTTTATCCATTAGAATAATTCGTTGGAATGCAATTGTATATGAATACAAGTCAAGTCTCCAAAATTGTACAATCATCTGAAAAATGAAATTAAGCGAGATAAAAATCTGTGAAGAGAATGCAATCTATGAATCAAAATAAAGATAACAATTGTGTAAGAACATCTAAAAACAAAAACCGCTCGGTGATGAGCGGTCTTTGTTTGTCAGGTTTGGAATCTTGCGATTAACCTTCAAAGCCGTGAAGGGCAAGGAAGTCAGTGCGGTAACCAGCGATATCGGTAACAGCTTCCACGTTTTCAGGGGAGAGCGTTTCCATGAGCTGGTCCACAGTGGCCTGAATTTCAGGGCGCATTTCCCAGTCGTCGATGCGGATACGGCCTGCTTCATCCACGGGCATATCACCACCGTCTGCACGGTACATGAATTCGCGGAAGAGGCGGTCAATCTGATCGAGGCAGTCTTCATGAAGACCAGCTTCCTTCATCACCTTGAAGAGGCAGGAGATGTAGGGAGGCATTGCGGGGATCACGGCAGAAGCGCGGGTCACGAGAGCCTTATTGACGGAGACAACGCCCACGCCATTGAGGTCCTTCAACGTTTCGGTGATGGCCTTAGCAGAAGCTTCAAGGTTTTCCTTAGCCTTGCCGAGGGTACCAGAACGATAGATGTCCTGCGTGCACTTGGGGCCGATGTAGGAGTAAGCAACGGTCTTGCAGCCTTCTGCGAGGAGGCCCTGTGCCTTGAGGTAGTCAATCCAGAGAATCCAGTCTTCACCACCCATCACCTTCACGGTAGCGGCGATTTCTTCGTCGGTAGCGGGCTCAACGGAGACTTCCTTCATTTCGCAAGTCATGATGTCGAGCGTACGTGCGACGTGGGGCTTACCGATGGGCTTGATTGCGCTCTTGTAGAGGACGCCATCCTTAGGATCGGTACGCATGGGCGATGCGAGAGAGTAAACCACGAGGTCAAAGGGCTTGAAGCCATTGTCGCGGGCGAGCTGAGCCACGGTTTCGCGGGTAGCATCAGCAAAAGCGTCTGCGGAGATGGTGATTGCCTTGAGACCTTCAGCCTTAGCGACTTCGTCGAAAGCTTCGTTGTTGTACCAACCAGGAGAGCCAGCCTTACGATCGGTCGGAGCGCGTTCGAAGGAAACGCCAAGGGTTTCTGCCTTGGGGCCACCGAATGCTACTGCAATACGAGAGGCAAGGCCATAACCACCAGAGCAGCCGAGCACGAGAACGCTCTTAGGGCCGTTTGCAATAGGGGCTTTTGCCTTTTCGCGAGCAATGTCGCGGAGGGTGAACTTCTTGCAGCCTTCGCCGTCTACATTGAGGCAGAGACCGCCACGCACTTTAGGTTCTTCAGCCATGATTTTACTCCTAAGTGGAATGGTTTAAATGATGAAATTATTCGGTGAGGGAGCCAGCGGGCACCACGAGGCAGAACCACTGTGCTTCAACAGCTACGAGGGGGTTACCGCGCTTGTCAGCCTTACCAACAATGTAGCCCTTACCCTTCTGTTCCAAGCGACGACCGGTAGCCTTAACGGTTTCAATTTCGTAACGCACGGTGTCACCAGGGCGGACCTGATTGATGAAACGCACTTCTTCGAGCTTAGCGAAAAGGAAGAGTTTTTCATCCTTTTCATCGGAGCTCAAACGGATGCCTGCACCACCGCACTGGGCCATGGATTCAACCAAGATCACGCCAGGGCAAACGGGATATTCAGGGAAGTGACCCTTGAAGAAGTAACGGTCGGGACCGTAGTCAACTTCAGCAATGGTTTTTTCCTGAGAGCATTCGAGAATGCGGTCGCAGAAAAGGAAGGGATCGCGGTGAGGCAACACGGTTTTGATAGCTTCTTGATCGTACATAAGGACTCCTTGTGAGAGGTACGGGCTGTTTTTAAAGGGGTTCGTTGTGAACGGACTTTGCAGGATAAGACTGTTTGTCCGTCATCAAGCTGCCGAGTGAATAACAGTTATTACTCGTGACAGTTATAAGGAATGTTAGCGACGGTAAAAGTCCCGTCGCTAACATATCCTAATCGCACTTAGGCGCGGCGGATGATCAACGAAGAGTTGTGACCACCGAAGCCGAGGGTATTGGTCATGGCGATGTCAAGGGGTGCTTCAACGCCCTTGTTAGGCACCATGTCCAAATCGCATTCAGAATCGGGGGTGTTGTAGTTGATCGTCGGCGGATAGAAGTTGTCGTTGATCGCCTTGATGCAGACGAGTGCTTCCAAAGCACCGGTAGCACCGAGGAGGTGACCCGTCATGGACTTGGTGGAGCTCATCTTCAACTTGTAAGCGTGTTCACCGAAGACAGCCTTAGCAGCCTTGGTTTCCATCGGGTCATTGAGGCCAGTGGAGGTACCGTGAGCGTTGATATACTGCACGTCTTCAGGCTTGATGCCTGCGTCAGCAATAGCCATCTTTTCTGCGAGGATGATACCAGATGCTTCAGGGTCGGGAGCGCACACGTGGTGAGCATCGCCACCTGCACCGTAACCAGCGACTTCGCCGTAGATCTTAGCACCACGTGCCTTAGCGTGTTCTTCGCTTTCCATGATGAGGATAGCTGCGCCTTCGGACATGATGAAGCCGTTGCGGTCCTTATCGAACGGACGGCATGCCTTGAGCGGATCTTCGGTGGTGGAGAGTGCGTGCATTGCCTGGAAGCCGCCCACGCAGTATTCTTCGATGGTGGATTCAGCGCCACCAGCGATGACGACGTCTGCACGGCCAGAACGGATCATGTCGAGTGCCACGCCGATTGCGTCGGTAGAAGCAGAGCAAGCGGTGGAAACGGTGAGGACGGGGCCCTTAGCCTTGAGGTAAATGGAGACGTTACCAGGACCTTCGTTTGCGATGAGCATCGGAATGGTCATGGGGCCGATACGACGGGGACCCTTTTCAAAGAGCGTCTTGTAGGTGGGAGCGTCAACTTCCTTACCACCGATACCCACGCCGAGGATACAACCCACGCGAGCAGGATCCACGCCCTTAGCGGGTTCCTTACCCACAGCCTGCCAAGGATTGGGGCATTCTTCGGTAGCAGCAGGAAGATCTGCGTAACCAGCATCCACCCATGCCTGCTTAGCAGCTGCCACAGCGTACTGAGCGAAGAGAGCCAAACGCTTAGCTTCCTTAGGATCGATGTAGTCACCCACATTGAAATCTTTCACTTCGCCTGCGACATGCACATTGAGGCGAGAGGTGTCGAAGCGCGTAATCGTGTTGATGCCGCAACGGCCTGCACGAATGCCTTCCCAGAAGGTGTTCACATCGTTACCGAGGGGCGTAATGCAACCAAGACCCGTGACGACAACTTTCTTCTTATCCATGATGTGTTTTCCTTTCAAAATAAAACTGTTTACTTCGTCCATTCAACGGCGACACCGCCGTATACAAGACCTGCGCCGAAAGCAGCCAAAATCAAACGATTGCCGCGACGCAAGAGACCCTGCTTCGACATTTCATCGAGTGCAATCGGAATCGAAGCGCTCGAAGTATTTGCGAAACGGTCAATATTGACGTAAAACTTTTCAACGGGCACATTGATGCGCTTCACTGCAGCGTCAATGATACGAACGTTTGCCTGGTGCGGAACAATCCAAGTAAGATCCTTTTCAGACCAACCGTAGTGTTCCATGCTCTTAGCAATGATATCGCAGAAGCTACGCACTGCAAAGTTGAAGACCGAGCGACCATCCATCTGCAAATCGCCAGGCTTATTGCGTGCAGTTTCTTCCGTGCGAACGCCACCTTCACGGTGGATTGCCAAGTAACCAGTGCCGTCTGCAGCGATAAGGTGGAAACCAAGGCCACCGGGCTGTTCGCTGTTCTTCAACACCACTGCACCTGCACCGTCACCGAAAAGACAGCAAGTATTGCGATCTTCCCAATTGATCGTGCGGCTCATCACTTCGGTGGAGATCACGAGCACAGGGCGATTATCAATCTGCATCAAACCCTTAGCCACGGTCAAACCATACACAAAGCCCGGGCAGGCAGCAGCCAAGTCAAAAGCTGCAGCATTCTTCGCACCAAGCATACCCTGAATGATACAAGCGGTGGAAGGATAAACTGCGTAGTCAGGCGTTGTGGAAGTCACAATAATCGTGCCGATTTCCTCAGCGGAAATGCCAGCATCTTCAAGGGCGCGACGAGCAGCTTCGCATCCCAAAGTAGATGCGTTCTCTTCCGGACCCACTACATGACGCTGACGGATACCCGTGTGCGAGAAAATCCACTCATCGCTAGTGTCCACCATCTTAGAGAGGTCATCATTCGTAATGACGCGTTGGGGCACTGCGGAGCCAGTTCCTGCTATGTGCGTATACATCGTGATCTTTGCTCCTTTAGTAACTAAAATCTTCACATAGTATCCCATATTCCGCAAAATTTTGCAAACGCTTATCCACCTAAAGCATAACTTTTTCGCTTTTTAATTAGATATTTCTTCTTTTTTCTCTAAATTTCATCTCAAACCATCCTTTTAACGATGAAATTTACTGCGTTTCTTTTGCAAATTCGTCCCTCTATATTGCCATTCTGCGTAATCAATGAGCTCTTCGTATAAAATGCTTTTACCCGCTTTCAAATTGAGGGTGCTGCATTATTCGCAGATGAAAGGTTTTATTTTTAGAATTTTGCGCAATACCGTCGTTACGCGTGTCGAACCAATAAAGGTAAGCACCTTCACTGCTAATATTACTTCCCACTTTGGAAAATCTGAAGTCCCTATCGCAACCATAACCCTAAAAGTGCATATCCCACAAATCTGCTCAGATAATGAAGTAGCCAAAATTATTCCAGGAACTCTCCTCCCCACAGATACGGTACAGCGCCAAAAGAAGGATCACCTAAAAACACACTCCATAATTGACGAATAAATAAAAAAGCGTTGTCACCATCCATATACCAATCCATCCCTACAATTCTTTCTGCATCACACGTTCAGCCCATGGTGACAACACAGGCTTTACAAGATAAAGCCCGAGCAACATTAGTACAACCACAAAGGTGCCCAACTTCATTCGGAAAGTTAAAGAACAACTATTGATAATCCCCTTCCATAAAGAGAAGATAGGCTAATAGCCAAATAATAAACGACACCACTACGCGTGTTAATCGTTTTAAAAGAAAACACTCATCTCAATCTTCAATGGGAAAACAAATACGAAGATGCAATGACAAAAAGCGAAAGATATACTCGACAAAAACACTCTGTAATCATCATCTAAAGTGCATCCACTTATTTGCCACAAAGGTTACATAGCGCATCACCACCCAAATAAAACGCTATATGAATCACCATCACTAAAATCACATGATATCACCACGTAAATAATCCAAAAAGACCACGTGTTGACCATTCATCATAAGCGGCTCCTTTCAATGAGAATTTATCAATACACTTCATCACAGCTTAAGCCATATCATGTTTTGATCTATTCTCTATAACGTACCATCTATTGTTAAGTACATCAAACATTGTGCATCGCATACGCTATTCATTAGTACAGAATGTGTACACTCCTTCAAAATACCCTATTCAATTCTAAACAATGAATAGTCGGATAACAACGAACGCTAATTTGTAAAAACTTTTCATTATCTATAAAAGAATCATTATTATTTTAGAAATAGTGAAGACTCTAATTTCTTTTGACCATATTCTTTTGCATTGAAAAAGCCCTCCCAGGATAATGTGTAATATTTACATAGAATCATCATTACAATTCTCTGCTATTAGGTATTTCTTTTAAAGATAAAGTTTTTCGTATAGAACGAGTGTTTATCTTAAAGTCGTAAATAAATACAGATATAGTATTTGAAGACTCACCTTTAAAAAGAATTAGCGGTAATTTCATAAGTGGAAAGATGTAGATAAGATAAAGTTTATAAAGGTGAGTTCAAGAGGTATACGCTTTATGGTTTTAGATAATCTAAAGTAAAGCTGAGTATTGGGATATTAAGCATTTAAAAAAGTGTGGGTAAGTTATACAAAATAAGCAAATTATAGGTATAGGTGGTTAGTCAAGATAAGGAACTATAGGTAAGATAAAATCATATGGGAAGTGACTTCGTTTTTTCCTTGGCTATGTTAGATTTTATTTTAATAGTTTGTTTGATTCATAAATTCATTTAGGAAATATAACCAATTAAGAATTCTCAGGAAAGAAGCCTTAACAAGGATGAATTATTATCAATTCCATTGAATATCAGAGAAACCTTAGGAACGTTTACTGGCCTCAGTTTTAATGTTGTTTATATATTGATTAAATCACTACTTCTTTATTAACTCTCAATCAAATAAGAAAGACTCTTTAGAGAATTACACTGTTTTCTACTTTGATCTATTTACACAAAGTACGTTTATTAACTGAATGCTATAAACTAATTACGACAGTGTAATCAAGACAACGTAATACTAAACCAAGTATTAATCTTGGTATGGATAAGCACGCTATACTGATTAATCAATTACTGCTTAGGGGTAGCAGGAGCGTATTTTAACTTACGCAGGGCAAGGGCAATAAGGGCAAGATCTGCAGGGTTAACACCTGGAATACCGGCTGCACGACGAAGCGAATCTGGACGTTGGCGAAGCAACTTTTCACAGGCTTCATAACGCAATCCTTTGATTGCTGCGTAATCAAAGTCTGCAGGAATTAACAATGCTTCATCGCGACGAAGACGTTCTGCCTGAACGGCTTCATGAGCAATGTATCCTTCATACTTTGCGCGGAGGGTAAATTCTTCCTTCCAGTCAATCGGAATCGCAGTGTAATCTTCAGCTTCATTTCGATTCACCATTGCGGCCGATTCAAAGGTTTCACCTTCGCGGGCTAAGAGTTTCCAACGATTCAAACCGTTACCGTCCAACCACTCATTGCGCCAAGTAGCTTCTGTTTTTGTGAGCCATTCAAGTTCTGCAGCAGAGAGTTTTAATAAGGCTTCATCAACCAAATTCAAGTGTGTAGCATGACGATGTAAACGTAAGTGTGCGTCACCAGGACGCAACAGAAGACGACGTTCTGCGCGCGACGTAAACATACGATAGGGTTCATCTGTACCCTTTGTAATCAAATCGTCTACCATCACACCAATATAAGCTTCATCACGAGAGAGGAGGAGTGGCGCCTTTTTAAGAACTGAAAGCGCTGCATTAACACCGGCATAAAACCCTTGTGCAGCTGCTTCTTCATAACCTGTCGTGCCGTTAATCTGTCCAGCGAAGTAAATCTCTGGACGCGTCTTTAAAGCAAGACGTCCATCTAATGCGCGCGGATCAATGCAGTCATACTCAATTGCATACGCAGGAGCGGCAAACTCAGCCCGTGAAAGACCTGGAACAGAACGCACCATTTGGAGTTGCACATCAGCAGGAAGCGAATTTGAAAGTCCGTTAGGATAACACCATGGGCAGTCTTTTCCCTCTGGTTCTAAGATTACATGATGACCACCGCGATCACCAAATTTTACAATTTTATCCTCAATACTCGGACAATAACGCACACCTTCACCACTAATATCACCACCATAAAGCGCTGATTTATCAAGATTCTCACGAATAATATCATGCGTTTCAATTACTGTATGCGAGAGATAACAAGGTAACTGATCTTCACAAGCACGTTGATAAGCGTTTACCATTTCAGTATCTACAGACAACTGAATAGTGTCTTTCAATAGAGAAGATTCTTGAATTGGTAAAGTATCTTCATCACTCTGAACATCATTCAAAGGTTGACCTTTAAACAACGTTAAACAAGTTTGCGTTGTTTTATTTTTATCTTCTATGGATACGTCTTGATATCCCTTTACGGCGCGATAAGTAGCAAATCCATCAGTAACAATCCAAAGAGGATTATAGGGTAATTCTTTTTCATTAATACCAAAAGTAACCCCTCGAACAACCTCCCCCTTTATAGTGGAAGTGTTTTCAAGAGATGTTCCACGTGGAACATCTTCAGTGGTTAATTCTTTTTGATTAATTTTACTAATTAAACCATTTTTATCATCACTCAGTGTTCCACGTGGAACACCTGGTAATGATTCTACTGGATAACCCGTATCTGTTTTTTGATTTTCATTCTCAATTGTTCCACGTGGAACACTCTGATCTTTTTCGTTTAAAGTTGATTGAATTAATCGCATACGACGCGAGAAAAATGGTACAGGTTCTCTTTCACCTTCTTGTCGTTGAACTAATTCCCAATCTACAGAACTATTTAAAATGCGTGGTGGTGTTCCGGTCTTTAATCGGCGCCAACCAATATCCGTAGAGATTTTCTTAAGTGTTTCTGGGAGTTCAATCGCAGGACGTGCATCACCGCCACCATCTTTACCATTGTGGCCAACCCAAATCTTACCGCCTAAAGCAGTACCAGATGTGAGTACTACACGATGGGCGTAGTATACAGTTCCATTTATTAATTTCACTCCCGTAAGGGTATTTACCGCGCTTTTATCTACTTCTAATTCTGCTTTATTTTCAATATTACTTAACGTTTCTTCAGTTTCTAAAGAAGTCTGAATTAAAGCATCTTTAGGGGATTTTTCAGCTAATACTAAATCTACTACCGTACCTTCAATAATTTGAAGATTCGGTATTGATTTTGCAATGCGCGCCATACGAGCGGTATATTCTGCTTTATCACATTGCACACGAACGGCTTGAACGGCTGGACCACGCGATGCATTTAGCGTACGATATTGCAATCCTGTAATATCTGCATTTAATCCCATTTCACCACCCAGTGCATCAAGTTCTGCTACAAGGTGTGATTTAGCAAGTCCACCCACAGCTGGATTACAAGGCATCAATCCAAGGGTATCTTTTTGAGAGGTAATTAACAGTACTTTACATCCCATTCTTGCGGCAGCAAATGCAGCCTCACATCCAGCGTGTCCAGCGCCGACTACAATGATATCTGCTGTATTTAATTCTGCCATAACTGATTCCTAGTTTACCTGCTATTAGACCATTTCTGATCTATCTGCTCATCGTTGTTAATTGCCGTCATTTTATTTGTAATAAACTCGTTTTTCATTATAACAAATACGCGCGCACGCGTATGAGCTTTATTATTTAATTTCATTTCAATTTAAAATTATGCGAATAAAAATAAGTGCTTTTTAAAATAAACGCTTTTTAATACTTATTTCAGTTGTTATAAGGAAGTATTGCTTGACAATTTGGTTCTAAGAAAGGTATAGTCTTAGCAGTAACAGGGGAGTCCGCAAACGGGCTGAGAGGAAGTTTAACACTTCGACCCTATGAAGTAGATTTTTTCTATTTCTTTAACCTGATTCGGATCATGCCGACGTAGGGAGTTGATTGATGTCCAGCTGCAGGCTGTTCAGAGAGAATACCTCATATGCGGTGTCTTCCGGCACAAACTCAATGAGGTATGCCAATGACACAGTTAGAAATAGCCCGTTCTGGGCAAATCAGTGAAGCAGTTCGTTACGTTGCCCAAAAAGAAAATCGTGATGTTGAATTTATCCGCAAGCGTGTAGCGGATGGTTCCATTGTTATTCCTGCAAATATTAATCATCACACCCTTATTCCGTGTGGAATTGGGCGCAGTTTATATACAAAGATTAATGCTAATTTTGGTAATTCGATGGTGTCGAGTTGCGCAGGGGAGGAGTTTGCAAAATTAAAGACTGCGATTGATGCTGGTGCTGATACGGTGATGGATCTGAGTACATTTGGTGACCTTGGTGCCTTTCGTAAACAACTGCTTACTAAATGTAGTGTCCCTTTAGGAACAGTACCCATCTATGAAGTGGTGTCGCGTTTTGGTGGCAATAAATTTTCTGAAGAGCAAATTTTGCAAGTTATTCGCGAACAAGCAGAGCAGGGAGTTGATTACATGACAATTCACGCGGGCCTCTTACGTGAATATATTCCCCTCGCTCAAAAACGTAAATTAGGCATTGTGAGTCGTGGTGGTGCACTTTTAGCACTCTGGATGGAAACATACCAGAAGGAAAACCCCTTCTACACTGTCTTTGATCAGATTCTTGAAATTTGCAAACAATATGATGTTACGCTTTCATTAGGAGATGGTTTGCGCCCTGGCTGTTTAGCAGATAGCTCAGATGCTGCGCAATTCGCCGAATTAGAAACCCTTGGTAAACTCGTAAAACGTTGCCGAGCTGCTGGCGTACAAGTAATGGTAGAAGGTCCTGGCCACACACCCTTAGACGAAATCCGTATGAATATGTTGAAAGAACGTCGCCTCTGCGATGATGCACCTTTCTACATCTTAGGCCCTATTGTTACCGACTGCGCACCGGGTTACGATCACTTTGTTGGCGCTGCAGGAGGAATGTTGGGCGCATTTTATGGCGCAGCCATGCTCTGCTACGTCACCCCTAAAGAACACCTTGGCCTTCCCAACCTCAACGATGTGCGTACAGGGGTCATCGCTTTTAAGATTGCTGCACACGCAGCAGACGTCGCCCTCAAAAAAACAAACGCACGCGATCGCGACGATGCCATCTCTGATGCACGCTCCACCTTTGATTGGGAAAAACAATTCACCTACGCACTCGATCCCCTACGTGCAAAGGAACTCCGCGAAGAAGCAATTAAAGAAAGTGACTTTCCCGCATGCAAGGATGGTCACTACTGTACCATGTGCGGACCTGATTTCTGCTCAATTCGCATTTCAAACCAACTCAAAAAGTAGTCATTTTGAGTCACTTTTTCACACTTTTTCTATAAAGTTATCAACAATCCATGTAGAAGAGTTATTAACAAGGTGTTAATAACTCTTCAAATAACTCAAATTTGTTTGAAATTTCAATTACTTATTTCAATTAAAAATTGTTAATAACCTGTAGAAAAAATGTCTAGAAAGAATGGTAGACAACGCCTCTTTTTGGTGTCATAATAATAGCGTTTCATTAAGTTATTAACAACTTATTGACGAAGTTATAAACGGAACCCTCCGTAGGACCCCTAAATACGGCGATTTTTAGTATGAATGACGCTCCACAATTAACAGCTGAACAACTCTGGGATCGAATACTACAACATTTGAAATTTGAGTTATCAGAAATCACTTTTCTCAACCACTTCGGTAGCGATAGCCGCGGTGTACTTTTGGATAACAAAATCCTCACTGTTGAATTGCCTGAAAACAAAGATGGCAAAAACCTCCTTAATAATTTCAGCTACTTTATTAATAACGCACTCCAGGCTGCACAAGCTCCTGAAGGATTGCGCGTAGAATTCATTACCCCTAAACCAGTCGTTGAAGCACCCATTCCTCAGTCATTTATTCCCCAGCGTCCCACTGCTGGTACCGAAACCTTGCAGACTGAAATGACCTTCGACTCCTTCGTGGAAGGCCCTAGCAACCAATTTCCCGTCACTATGGCCCGTTACGTCGCCACCAAACCCGGTGATGACGTCAATCGCACCAATCCGCTCTTCCTCTACGGCCCCACAGGTGTGGGTAAAACCCACTTAATGCACGCTATTGGTAACATGGCTAAGAAGATTAATCCAAATCTCTCTGTCCTCTATACCACCAGCGAAAACCTCCTCAGCGAATACGTGCGTTCTTGGACAAGCGATACCAATAAAGAAACCTTCCGCACCAAATTCCGCTCTGTTGATATCCTCCTCGTTGACGATATCCAATTCATGGCCGGTAAAAAAGGTTTACAGGACGAATTCTTTAATATCTTCAACGCTCTCAAAGATAATCACCGTCAAATCGTAATGACCAGTGACCGCGCACCAAACGAAATCCCAGAACTCATGGACCGTTTGGTCAGCCGTTTCCAAAGCGGCATCTGCGCAGACGTTGATATGCCCGCCTACGAAACACGCTTCAATATCCTTCAAATGAAGTTGCGCTCCTTCCCCGGTATCACCCTTAGCCGTGACGTTCTCGACTTCATCGCACAGAAAGTGACCAGTAGCGTACGAGCCCTTGAAGGCGCACTCTCCTGCACCGTCAACTACGCACGCATGTTCCCCACAAACATGGCCTCCGCTGTCACCGTAGAAGTCCTTGAAAAAAGCGTCCTTAAAAACTTTATCGACCAGGAAGCCTCCATCGTGAAGCTCACCTGCGCCGATATCCAAAAAGCCGTCTGCGAACACTACGAAATTACCCTCGCAGATCTCAATAGCAAAAGCCGCGAAGCTCGCTTTGCTGTTCCTCGACAGGTCGCCATCTACCTCTCCCGCAAATTGACCGATAGCTCCGCTACGGAAGTGGGCAACATCTTTGATCGCACCCACGCTACCGTTCTCTACTCCAGTAAGGCCATCAATGACCTCTACAAGCAGAACGATCCCAAGACCGTCAGCTCCCTCAAGTCAATCGTTTCAAAACTCGGACGCAGCATTAGCGATCTCCACTAAATCGCACACAATGCAAAATGAACGAACGCCAGGATAACCCCTGGCGTTTTTTTTGCTTTTAAACACACCTTAAAAAGAACCAAAATTATCTACATCATTTTATTAACAATTCACCGCCATTCAACCAAAACAAAATCAAAAATACCCCATAAACCATTGTTTTTAAAAGAATTAACACAAAAAAAGCCCAAATTTACAAAGAATTGATAAATTGTAGATAACCTGTTAATAACTCATTCAAAATGTTAAAAACTTACCTAAAACAAACCCAAACTCAAAAAAATGAAACGATTGAAAATTCAATAAGTTATTTTTATAAAAAATACTTAAAAATACAAATAAATACTTAAAAATCAATAACTTATATAAAATAATTTAAACTCAACAAAAACTACCCTCTTTCCACCCTCACCACAAAACCTTGATTTTACAGACTTTTAAACAACTCCTATCAAAATGTTAATAACTTGTAGAAAACTCCTTTAAATATTGTTAAAAACAGCCCATTTATTAACACTTTTCAACATTTCAAAAAGAACTCCCCTACAAAAACGACTCATTTTGAACAAATCATCATCAGCTTGTAAACATCTCAAATCAAACTAACCCATTCTAAAATCAAACACTTTACCCACTTATTTGACTTATCTACACCACTACTACTACTACCATGATTTATATTTACCCAATTGTTAATAGAAAAAACTCCCCAGTAAAAGAAGAGAAATAATGACAAAAAGAATGACATATCAAAAATGACTTAGTATAATGGAGGACGTAAACTGTGTATCTTTAAAAGTGTCTTAATAGGAGTTCTCAATGGAAACTTTAACACCGGAGGTGTTGCTTGATGTCGAAAAACGACGTCTCATTCTTCATGCCACCTGGGGAAGCCATGCTTATGGTACAAACCTTCCTACAAGTGATAAAGATAGTATAGGTATCTTTATTTTAGAAAAACAACACTACCTTACAGCTACAGAACCTATTAAACAATGTTCTGATAGCAGAAATGATCATCGATTTTATGCTTTAAAAAACTTCTTAGAAATGGCAAGTAATGCAAATCCTAATTTGCTTGATCTCCTTTTCATTCCAGAAGATTGCATTTTATACGAAACATCCTATTGGCGACAGTTACAAAGTAAGCGTCATTTATTTGTTTCTAAACTTGCTTGTAAAAGTTATGGAGAATATGCAATTTCACAGATTAAAAAAGCAAAAGGATGTAATAAACGCATTAATAATCCGCAGCCTATCGATTTGCCAGTAGCTGATGCATTCTGTAAATTTATTCCATTAAAAGAACAAACAGATAACTGGTCGCGTCCAATAGATCTTTCTATTGCTGCGATTAATTTAAAGGAATGTCATGTTTCTGCCGTAAAGGGGATAAAAGGCCTCTTTCGTCTCTATTACTATGGCCCACAGGCAAAAGGTGTCTTTAGAAATGGTACGTTAGTTTGTGAATCTATTCCATACGAGGATGAACAAACACATTTTATAGGTTTTCTTATTTTCAATAATGATGCCTTTGAATATGCTAAACGTCAACATAAACAGTACTGGATTTGGCGTCAAAATAGAAATGAAAATCGTTGGCAGAATCAAGAAAAAGGTTTGTTAGATTATGATGCTAAAAATATGATGCATACTTTCAGGTTGTTCTATTCAGGCATTAATATAATGCGTCATGGTGAACCTATTATTCGATTTTCAGGAGAAAAACTTGCAGAATTACTCTCAATTCGAGAGGGAAAGTGGTCATACGGCGATTTAATTGCAAAAGCAGAAAGTCTTTTTGAGGAGTTAAATACTCTAAAAAATAACACATCTTTACCAGATACGGTTGATAAAGAAAAGGTGAATCAATTGCTAATTGAGATGACTAATCAGTGGGAGAAAGAAAATGAAAGATAAGATTAATAAAGCGCTAAAAACATTAGAAGCAAAAGAAGATTGCAAAATCTTATTTGCAGCCGAATCTGGAAGTCGCGCATGGGGCTTTGCCTCCCCTGATAGCGATTATGATATTCGTATAGTCTATGTAAAACCAGAAAGGTGGTATTGGGATATTGCAGAAAAGAAACCCGACACCTTTGAAGCGATGCTTCCAAATAATTTAGATATTTCCGCATGGGAACTTCGTAAATCTCTCCAACACTTCGCAAAGTGTAATCCATCTTTCAATGAATGGATTAATAGCCCTATTATTTACTTTGCAGATGAAACTTTTCTGAAAGAAATAAAAAACCTCCTTTCTGTGTTTTTCAATCCCATTCGTGCAGCCTACCATTATCTCTACCTTTCCGAAAATTCATGGCGCACAATGAATGAGCAGAAAATAACTTACAAAAAGCTCTTCTACGCATTACGTGGACTCTTTTGTGCATTGTGGTCAATTCAAAAGAAAACAATGCCCCCAACTGAATTTGATGCTCTGTTAAGAGAAGATTTAATTCCTAACAAGATTCTTAACCTTATTCCTGAACTTAAAGTACAGAAAGAAGCGGTTAATGAAAAGACAAAGTTAACCTTACCACAAAATCTGTATGATTTTTATTTAACTGAAAAAACGTTAATTAAACAACAAATCGAAACATTACATTTTGAACGTCCCGTACTTGATCCCCTTAATAATCTTTTACAACAATGTGTTCAAAAATACTCCATTACAAAATGAAGCTTTGAAAAGCCTGTATATTTTTAAAAAACGAGTGGAATAATCGCGCGCGTACGTAACAGTAAGGAAAGATTTTTGATACAATAAGAGGCAACCCTTTGAGAGGAAATCTAACCATGAAATTTACCATTCTTCGCAGCCGTTTTCTTGAATTGCTTTCGAGCGTTCAGAGTGTTGTCCCTAATAAGCCCTCTTTGCAGATTATCTCCAATGCAATGTTCCAAGCATCTGAAGATGGCACACTGACATTAACCGCCACCGACCTTGATCTCTCTGTTCGCGCAACCCTCTCGACAGACGTCACGGTAGAAAATCCTGGCAGCACCACCCTTCCTGTCCGTAAGATTGTTGAAATCTTGCGTATGGCTCCTGAAGGCGAAGTCAGCTTTGATATTGATGATGAAGACGTTGCTCGCATTATCACTTCTGCAGCAAAGTATCGTGTCATCGGTTTGAATCCTCGCCAGTTCCCCGTGATTAAGGAACCCGAAGAAACCAACCGCATCTTCACGATCGACCGCGCTACCTTCCGTGAAATGCTCCGTAAGACCGCTTACGCTGCCAGCACCGACGAAACCCGTCGCGTCCTTACCGGTGTTTGCTTGCGCTTCCGTGACAATAAGCTCACCATGGTGGCTACCGATGGTAAGCGCCTTTCTTTGGTGGAGCAGGAAATGGAATTCCCCGAAGACAGCGCTTGCGAAATGATCCTCCCGCCTAAGGCTGTTGCAGAACTCACCCGCTTGCTCGGTGGCGAAGGCAATATGCGCATCGTCGGCCAGCCCGGCCAGATTATGTTCGACTGCGAAACCTTCCGCTTCTACAGCAAGCTTATCGAAGGTGCTTACGTCTCTTATGACGCTGTGATCCCCACCTCCTGTGACGAACGCGTCACCGTGGATCGCAACGAACTCATCACCTCCATCCAGCGCGTGGCCATCATGTCCAATGACAAGGCTCACGCTGTGCGCCTTTCTTTCGCTGACGGCACCCTCACCCTCTCGGCTAACAACACCGAATCTGGTGAAGCAAGTGACGTGCTCCCGATCAAGTACGCAGGCCGCGCATTGAGCGCTAACTACAATCCTAACTACATTATGGATTGTATCCGCTCCTTGGATACCGAAGAAATCACCTTTGAACTCAACGAAGGTGCAGGTCCCGCCGTCTTAAAGAGCCCTGGCGTTCCCTTCCTCTGCGTGGTGATGCCCTTGCGCATCTCAATCTAATGCTTACCCTATAGCAGAATAAAAACACTCGGTAAAAACCGAGTGTTTTTGTTTTTCATTTTCGTTCGCACCTCCGCCACAGTCTGTGAAAATAGGTGGGGGCTGCGCGCCCCCACGCCCCGCGGCAGGGCTGAGCCCTGCACGGCATGTGTTTTAAAAAGCGCCTCGTGGTTTGGCATAAGCGCCACTCTTGGCGCTTTTTGCTGTGCGTGCG
>JAZRAG010000004.1:0-9433 GCA_045634445.1 Candidatus Spyradenecus sp.
TCAAGTTCGTTTTCGTTTGTCGCCGTGTGGTGACGAACACCGTGGCGCGAAAACGGGTCATATAGTCGCACAAAACCCTGTATCTTTGCAAGTACTTTTTTCAAAAATTTTTAAATCATGCATAAGTCATTGATTTTTCAACACAAGTAAAACAGACCTTTTTAGCTTTTTTGAAAAATCTGAGTTGTTTCGCGTCATTTTTTTGCTCTTTTTTAGATGCTCTTTTTAGAAATCAATCTTGGTTTTTCGGCTTTGATTAGAATCACAATTGTCTATACAACATCCATAAAACCTTGATATTACAGGCTTTTACCGGATTTTAACGTGCCTAAAATTGGCCATTTTTACCATAAAAATTGCTTATTTTAAGCCAAAATTTCACGTTGTTTTAATCACGCAACACCGATAAAAGCCTTTAAAATCAAGGTTTTAGCTGCGCATCAACGCGAATTACCTTGCATGTTTATACACGTACACCTTATGCTTTCTGTCGGATTGAAGGCATAAGGCGTAGGGTTGCAATGCGTTTGAGCTATTGTTTTAAGGCTTTGTAATGAAGTCTAAGGAGCCTGTATGTGTGGCGAAATCTGGCGCATACATCAATGTCGCGGTTGTAGGGGCCACATTACATGCGCCTGCATGCGTAACCTTCCATGTATAGCGCAATGTGGTTACGCCGCGTGCAACATTCGCAATGAAGAAATCACTTCCTGCATCGCCAGGGATATGATACGCACCTGATTGCCAATCCCAACGCGGGGTTTGCAACACTGCTTCTGCATTTGCGGGACGCGGGACTTGCACATGTAAATATTCCATAGGTTGCGCGGCTTGCACAATCACAGTTACCGTAACGACATCCCCTACCTTTGCGGTGGCGGGCTCAATTGTACGCGTAATCGTCAATGCTGCATCTTTATCTACTGCAGGCTGCGCGACCTTTTCAATTGGCATCCAATAACGTGCGTTCACGCTTCCAAAACTAAATCCTGCTTCTGCGCGCGAGAAGGTCAACTGTTTCCCCCTAGGCACGGCAGTTTCAATACGCTGAATTGTCGCAGACGGCGTTGCTTCAATCCCTTCGCCCATTAGCGCGTATACTGCATCTGTCGTGGCACGCGTAGAGCCCCAACGATTCAATCGGCGATGTTGCAATAACCACTGTGCTGCGCCGCGCGCGGCTTCAAAGCAATTTGCGCCTTTTAAAACCTCCCATCCCAAGACATGACTTTCAAGCGGCGCATCCCACCAATTCCACCACGTGCGCTCTTGCGGCCACCAACATCCCCATGTCTCACTCTGATTCAGAGCAGCCAACACCTCTTCGAGCCCCTGCTCTGCGACACTTGTCACGCCTAAGCGCTGCGCTACGATTGTCAACAACCGCCGTTCTTGCACTGATCGCGCTTTCGCGTATGCCATCATCACACGGTCTGCGGCCACAACATCTGCGGGCCAGACCTCCAATAGTGTACACGCGTATGCCCATGCTGCGAACGGCAATTTCTCTTTTCCTTTCTGCAATGCATCACACACGGCATCAACCAATTCCTTTGGCGCGTGGTTAATTTGGTGTAAACGTGCAGTACCGATACAAATTGCAGCAGTGATGTTGGCATCTGCACGACCGCCAGCGAACCACGGCCACAAGCCCTCCTCCGCCTTTCGCATTGCCAACAATGCTGTAAGGTGCTTTTCTGCAACACCCTTTGGCGCGTCTTCGCCTAAGAGCAGTGCGGCGGCAAGTTTGGCAAAGGTTTGTTCTGCGCAATCAAACGGATAGTCCAGCTGCGTCTTCAACGATTCTTTCACCGCTTCGCCAGGATTGTGATTCCACTGTTCTGTTAACGTTGTTTCCTGCGTAGGCAATGTCACCTCTACGGTTACGGGGCGTGTATCTACAAGGGTAATAGGATAAACGTCCACCACTTCAATGGTATTCTCGCGAATCGGTACGGTAATTGCCACCGCATCCTCTGCGCACGCAAAACGGAAAACACGCTCACCTGCGGCCTCTGCCTTCACATCCCACGAAACGATTGTATTTCCCTTCGCCGGCACCGTTACCGTTTGCGCACGCGCGCCATCAAGCGTTACGGAGGTTTCAATGTCCGCATCTGTCGTGTTATCTACGCGCACATTTAAGGTCACCTCATCGCCCACATAGAAATTCCGCGGTAAATACGGCTTCAACATCACCTGTTGGCGCGCCACACACTCACGCGTCAAAAGACCTGTGCGCCCATCAGGCGTAAAGGCATAGGCCATCAACCGCCAAGTCGTTGTGCTATCAGGCAATGTAAAGGTAAAGCGCGCTTTGCCCTCTTTCAATTGCTTTTGTGGCAACCACACGGCTGTCTTTCTGAAATCACTACGTTCACGCGCCATAGACAACGTACCTGCGCGCGGCGATTTCCCTAGTACACAACTATCTACCACTGCGCCATTTCCAGAGCGCGCATTCTTTGTCATCATTACGCCATCACGCTTTTTCAGCACGGTACCTGCTTCCCCATAAGGACGAATCTCCCCGCCCCAGACTTCAGCAGGCTCACACACAACATCTTCCTCCGAAGGCAGACGTTCCGAAAACCACCTCGATATCTCGTCAAATAACACCCAATAAGAACGTTGCCAAATGTAACTTGCAGACCTCGTCCGCTTCAGCAGCAACCAATCATGCTCAATCAGTTCCTCCAACGCTTGATCGTAACATGTCACAATCAATTCTGCCGAAGGGTCATCCACTGCGATTTCCCAGGTTTGCTCACTGCCAGGCTTTGCCTCCTCTGCAAAGCGCGTCGCCTCAACTTTCAATTCCGTAAAGTTGTTCACACTTACATATCGCGCAATGACGCGGAATTGCCCTTTGTCAAAGGTAAACGCAAGGATACTAAATCCTTCATGCAGATCAGCGGTGATGGGTACTTCAAAGAAAGGCGTTTCCAAACGCTGTGGCGACGCGATTCCCTTCTGTGAAGTGATTGTCCAAAAGGCCTCGCCTTCGCCGCGTAATAATGCATAACACTGCAACGTCTTACCCATCTCTACACAATCAGACACTCCCAAATCAACCGCAAGGTAGCCATCGCTATACGGGTTTAAACGCAGACGCTCTGCATCGCGCGTTTGTGGCAAGACTGCAATATCCCATTCTTTGTTGGTCACTTCACCTGCGCGCACCTCAAAAGTATAGAATCCCGCTGGTAATTCCACTTCAAAAACACCAGGCTTTTCAAAGGGAATCGTTTTAAAGGGCTTTTTATCCTCCTTTAAGCTTTCATCTTCCGTTATAGCATAGATATCCACTTCCCCTTTTACGTCACGCGCAGGCTCACACGACACCTCCACGCGCACCGGCTGTCCTTCAAAGAGCCAGCCCTCATTTAAAACATCCACATAGACATTATACCCGTAGTATGGCAATTCAAAATACTCTTGCACGGACTCCGATTCGCCATTCGTCGCAACCACTGTTACGGAAAGTGTGCCACGCAAATCGCTCTTTTCGGCCAAGAGTTCTTTTGGCAATTGAATCTTTACCTCATATTCGCCGGCTGCATTCAATACTCCGACGCCACTGACATCATGTGCCGCGTCCAATTTCCACTTTACCTCTGCGCCAGCTAAAGGTACCCCACTTAAATCCACTGCGCGCACGCAGAAAGTGACAGGCTCTATTAAGGGGTTTCCGCGTGAAGTGGGCTCAACTTTCACCTGAAATGTTGGCGCACGAAATTCATAGACGCTTACGCCATTCACGAAGCGTCCATTCCATCGAAAGTTAACATCTCCGCTGAACGCTGTAGGAATATCCACTTTACCCGACGCTGCACCTCGCGCAGACGCCACAATCTCTTGCGTGAAGAGCACCGTTTCACCTTGTTGATTGGAAGCAACAATTTCCAACTTCCCCTTTGCGTTCGGCACAGGTTGATAATAACGCGTCTGCTCATTGAGCTGTTGTAAGAGCACTTCCCATCCAATCGTTTCCCCAGGACGATACACTGCGCGATCCGTAAAGATGTCTGGCGTTACCTTGGGCGTCTCCTTCCGCGCGTCATACGTGGGCAACGCTGCAAATGGCACGGTCAAAACCTCGCCACGCGCACGAAAAGCAACCCGCTCTTTTCCCATGGCACGTGCCTCATTTCGCGTAGGAAGCGAAAAGGCCGCGAAGCCACAAGCATCTGTCTTTAACGCTTGGCCCATATACGCGATTTCAACACCCTCTAATGGCGCGCCATCTGTGCTATCTGCCACATAGAAATAACCCACGCCGAGGTGATTCACAATCCCTGCAGTAAACGTCGCCACCTTGAGTTCAATCGTCTCCTCAAACGGATTATCTCGCACATTCCCCTGTGCACTAAACACGAGGTTAACGTCACCCTGCGGCAATTCGGGCAATTCAATCTCTGTCTGCGCCCACGCATATGCATGTTTTGGCGTAGGAAGCGTATAGGTCTTTAATGGCTTAGTCTTCTCATTCGCATCAGCGATTGCAAGCTGCGTAACATTGCGATAGCGCAGCGTCACCTTACGATGAAGCGGATGTATCACGCTCGAATTTCGATTAATCCGCACCTCGGCCTGACGCAAATATTCAATCGCCTCCAATGCATCTCTTTTCAGTTCATACAACTGCGTCAGCTGAACAACTTTCGTAAGACACTCCATCTTACGCGTCCCATCTTCACTATTCTCGCTATTATTAGGTGTGTCGTAGGTATACGCCTCCACTTTCCATAACATCGCCTGCATCTCTTTTGGCCAGGGTTTGGATTCGCGCAACGCAATCACCTGTTTGCGCAGATACGCTTGCCCATCGCCTTGATCAAGATTATCCGCAATACAAATGAGTGCCAATGCGACAGTGCCTTCAAGCATCTCATCGTCAACAGCCTGTGCGATGGATAATAACTGCTGAAAAAATGCCGCCCTTTCCGTTTCTTCCCCAAACGCATTTGACTGGATAACCATCAACGCATGCAAGACCGACTGATTCGGCCAACGTATTGTAGCTGTGTTTTGCAACATCGGGAAGCGTTCCCATGGTTGTTGTGCGAAGAGATGCGCGTGCTTTAAGTCTGCTGCAATGCGCTGTTTCAGCAAATGCTCCACCTGCTCCCACGTCCAACTCTGCGATGGCGCTTTTAAATCGGGAAGTTTAGCGTCATTTTCTGACGCACGCCTTTTAAATTGCCAATAGCCTTCCGCGAGCAAACCCGTCGTATACAAATGCAAATAGGGCGCATCTTCAGTAATTGCCAACACTTCATTTTTTAGCGCGCGGTCAATCGTGACGAAAATGCGGTCATCACGCTTACGCAGCGCGGCTTCTTCTGTCAACGTAGCACGCCAATCTGCACGCGCCCACATCGCACAGCAACACACAACTAAACAACTCAAAAAGCGCTTCACCATCCGCCTCCAATCGTTCGGCTATTCTCCTATAGTTTACCATATCACCCCTCTTTTACTCTCGTAAAATAAAAAAAGATTCGCCGTGCATGCCAGCGAATCTCTCTAAAGGTATTTACGCGCTTATTTTAGGCATTTTTGAAAACAGCTTGTTTTCAACTTTAAAACAAGTTGTTCTCGAAATCAAAACAAGTTGTTTTCAAGGTCAAAACAGGTTGTTTTGATTTTAGCCCTTTTTTAGGCGCGTGCGGGGAGGATTTCCACCCAGTAACCATCAGGGTCCTTAATGAAGTAAATCCCCATTTCAGGATTTTCATAACAAATCACGCCCATTTCCGCATGACGCGCATGAACGCCTTCATAATCATCGGTTTCAAAGGCCAAGTGAAATTCTTCATCGCCCAAGTTGTAGGGTTCGGTACGATCGCGCAACCACGTGAGCTCAAGAACGAAATCGCTCTTGCCATCGCCGAGATAGACAATCTTAAAACTGCCATCTTCCGGTACGATGTCGCGAACAGGTTTCAAGCCGAGCGTCTCATCATAAAACTTCAAGCTACGTTCCAAATCAAGCACATTAAAGTTAAAGTGTGCGAAACGAATCATAATCACCTCTTCAGTAGATTTAACCTATCAATTTAAAAGTTTCTCACGCGCAAACGCGCTCATTCCGGCTTTTACACCAATACGCGCTCTCCCGCCGAAACGGTGCAGAGTCCTGCGGTGCCATTTTTCGTGGTGAGATAAAGCCTAAAGGGATGACGACCTGCAGCAAGTTTGTAAGTAGTGGCACGCCCCTGCGCGCAGTCGCCTGCTTCGTATTCAAAGATGTGCGCTTCGTGGAGCCAAAGCTGGCAACCGCCGGCACCGATGGCCTTAAAGGCGACCTCTTTTTCGTTGACCACGTCAATATACCCGCGAATGGAAAGGCCGCAAGCGCGATTTTCTGGCACCTGTGCGCGGATTTTTTCGGCTGGCTCCATGGGGAAAACCACTTCCGGAATCATCGTACGGAAATTCGGCACCCATGGCCATGTGTCTGCGCCTTCAAAATAGAGGCGCACTTCGGGTTGCGGGTGAACGCCCGACAGCGGCCACGCCGGCATTGCGAGGTTATCCACGCCGTGGGGCGTGGGGCCAGCAGGATGGTTAGCCGTGACATACGCATCACCGCCATTCCACACGGCATACGCACCCTCTGCACCGCACGCCTCTGGTACTTTCGCAATCGGAATGCGACACTGCACAAGCAAATCGCGCATCTTGTTCACGCGCGCTGCGTATTCAGGCTTTTCGGCAAGGTTATTCTCTTGCGACGGATCTGTCACCACGTTGTAGAGTTCGACGGGGCCCGTAGCGCCTTTATTGCGGATGAGCACATAGTCGCCATCGCGCACCATCTGTTCAAAGCCATAACCATAACCCGAGCCGCCATCTTGGTATTCGGCATAAATACGCGCAGGCAATTGCGTACCTGATCCCGTCAATACGGGCAATAGCGAAACGCCATCGCAGTGGGCAGGTTGCGGTAAACCAGCCACATCGGCAAGAGTGGCCATCCATGCGGGGAATTGGAAGGGATGATCAATGCGACGCGGTGTGCCTTCTTGCGCAGGAATAACACCCGGCCACACCGCAAAGGTCGGTTCACGCAAACCGCCTTCATAGCACCAGCGCTTCATACCCTTGTACGGGCCATTAGAGTCAAATGCACCCTCTACCCAATTGAGCCCCCACGGTGAGAGATACTCGCCCGCAGGTCCGTTGTCGGAGGTAAAGATAAAGAGCGTATCCTCCGCTAAACCGCGCACCTTCAAGAAATTCAAGAGATCGCCCAAAGCCTCATCCAAACGACGCACATTCGTGGCATAGCGACGTTTAGATTCCGAATCATAGCCTGCGTAATCTGGGTGGATGTAGGTATTTGATGTGTTATTCCCCTCTACACCTTCCTTAAAGGGCAGATAACCCTTCGTATCCTTTTCCCACGTGACACCTCCGCCCCAAACTACATCTGCGGCATTTTGCGCAGGATAAGCCTTACCTGGCACGTGGAAGTCATCGCGTTTGGCCAACTTCGGATCGCCCTGTGTCTGACGCGAGCTAGCGCCATGCACCGTAGTGTAACAGGCATAACAGAAGAAGGGCTCTGACGCCTTCGCATCTTGGTGCGTCTTAATCAATTGCTTAATCTTCGCCGTAAAAAGGTCGGTGTCATAACAGAAACGCGCCTCATCATCAGCAATTAAGCGGCGATAGTACGTGGCGCCCACATCGGTGTCACGTTCAAAGTCCATGCCGTTGGCGCCTGCAGAAAGCGCCGAATAACGCGCACGGAGCGTCGCATCACCATAAATATCTGCAGAAATATTCTCAATACACGGCGAACCATTCTTATTCGTGCGCCAGTCATAGTGTCCATCCCCGCCCCAACGATAGAACGAGTGGCCGTGACCATGTCCAGGATAACCATACGAATAGTCAAAGCCTGCATCACATGCCATCGCGCGACGCGGTTGCGGACCTTGGCTCTCATAACCGCCACCAATGCCCCACTTGCCGATATGCCATGTAGCATACCCCGCAGCCTTCATCACCGAACCAATCGTTAAGTCAGTGGCGATTGGGCAGTCAAAACGATTATCACGCAGATTACAGTGGCCCTGATGCTTACCCGTCACCATCGAAGCACGCGCAGGCGCACACACAGGCGCTGTCGTGTAAGCATTTGTCATCATTACGCCACGCTGGATGGCGGCATCCAAATTCGGCGTATCAATATGAATCTGATTCGCGGCGGCACGTTGGTTCTGCCAAAACTGACCCAAATCGCCCCAACCCAAATCGTCACACAAAACCAAGATTACATTCGGACGTTTTCCCGAATGCGCACATAACGTCCCCTCACCTGCTATTACGGGCGAACGCTTCACGCCAATCATCGCAGGTAATACATTGGGCACCGTTACAGCAAAAGCACCAATCGCCTTCAAAAAGTCTCTACGTTTCATCGTTGTAAACCCTCAATTAAAACCTTATTCCTTTGGCATTCGACGGCGCGGATGGCGTAAATGCCACCGCTTATCTGCAGGGAGCGAATGCGATGCTGGTAAATGAAACTTAAAGCGCATCGCCACTAATCGCAAACAGAGCACCGTGCCAGAAACAATCCAAAAACGCCCAAAGTAGTCAATGTCGGGCGCATAAAGCCAAAGCCCCACGAATAACAATCCACCAATGCCCGCGGCTGTTGCATAAAAATCACTGCGTAACACCGCCGGAATGCGCATCACCAGCACATCACGAATCACACCACCGCCCACAGCCGTCATCACACCGCACAAGACAATCGCCGCGCGTCCACATTCGTAATACGCCGCCTTTTCGCAACCAATTGCTGTAAACACCCCTAATCCAACCGCGTCCAAAATCGGCACCACATTCCAACGCACACTCAAACGCGGCGCCACATAAAAGGAAATCGCCCCTACGCAAAAGCAAATCACCAAATAGAGACCATTCTGAAAAGCCGCAACAGGCGTTGCGCCAATCGTAGCATCACGCATAATGCCGCCGCCCACGCCTACCGCGCACGCTAAAACACAAACCCCTAAGAAGTCCAGATGACGTCGAAAACCGCGGAGCGCACCTGTAATCGCAAAGATTGCCGTACCCAACAGATCCAGCCCAAAGATAATACTATCGCGATGTTGTAAAAGAAAAGAAAGCTCCATTCCAATCTCCACCTCTCATACTATCGGTATTATAGCAAAAAGCCACACGCTTTAATATCGATTCTTTCAAATCCCCACCCACCTCTCCCTCACCTGAGCCGCAGCACACCCTCCAGGTCTGGCCTGTGACGCGCCCCCGCGTCCCTTAGTGCAGGCACCCCCGTCAGGGGTGTACCGCGCTGGGCCGAAGCGAAGCCCAGGCCCAGCCCCCTAGCAGTACCGCACCCGCGGCACTATCCTCCCCTCCTGGTCTGGCATGCGGGGCACCCTTGCCC
>JAZRAG010000005.1:0-34845 GCA_045634445.1 Candidatus Spyradenecus sp.
TTGCTTTGTCAAAATCTACAATAACACTCAGGAACGGGGAGGACGCTTCCCGTGCATGTATTAAGATTAAGGAGAGACTCCAATGAGTCAGGAAACAAAGACGCTTACGCCGGAATTGCGCGCATTTATTCAGGAATGGAAGCCGCGTCCAGGTAATTTGATTATGGTGTTACACCGCATCCAACAAACGTATGGTTATATGCCGCGTGAAATTGTGTTGGAGCTTGCCGACTTATTGGAAGTGCCGCTCGCAAAGATTTATGGCGTGATCACCTTCTACAACTTCTTCAAGTTGAAGCAGCCTGGTCGCAATTTGATTCAGGTTTGCTTAGGCACCGCTTGCTACCTCAAGGGCGGCGATGACATTATGAAGGCGCTTGAACAAGAACTCGGCGTCGGCGTTAACACTGTAACGCCTGATGGCGAATTCTCCACCGAAGCGGTGCGTTGCTTGGGATGCTGTGGTTTAGCTCCCGTGATTGTGATCAATGGCGAAGTATTCGGCAAGGTCACCAAGGCAATGTTGCCCGGCATCTTGGATAAGTTCCGCAACAAGTAAGGAGCCTGTCATGTCCGAAAAACTTACACGTGAATCTCTTGACGCTTTGCGCGCTCGTTTGGTGGCTGCTAATCAGCAGGATGCCGCGGGTGGCAAGCAGTATTTGCTCGTTTGCGGTGGTACCGCTTGCGACTCCAACAATGGTTTGGCGCTCTACGCTGCACTCAAGCAGGCTGCAGAATACGCTTCTGCAAATGTGAGCATCGTGCGTACGGGTTGTATGGGTTTCTGCGAACGTGGTCCCATCGTGAAGGTCCTCCCTTCTGATACTTTCTATGTTGACGTCAAGCCTGAAGACGCTGCCGCTATTATCAATGAACACATCGTTGGCGGCAAGGTCGTTACGCGCTTGCTTTATGATAAATCTCAGGCTGAAGCTGGTCGTGAAGGTCAGGATATTGACTTCTACGCTAAGCAGAAGCGCATTGTGCTCCGTAACTGCGGCTTGATCAATCCTGAAAAGATTGAAGACTACATCGCTCATGACGGTTACTTGGGTCTTGAAAAGGCTCTCTTTGAAATGACGCCTGAAAGCATCATTCAAGAAGTGCTTGACTCTGGTTTGCGTGGTCGTGGTGGCGCAGGCTTCCCTACGGGCAAGAAGTGGCAGTTCTCCGCAGCAGTCCAAGCTGACCAGAAGTACATCGTCTGTAACGCAGACGAAGGCGACCCTGGCGCTTACATGGACCGCTCCACCCTTGAAGGCGACCCCCATTCAATTCTCGAAGCAATGATGATTGCTGGTCGCGCAACGGGCGCAACGAAGGGTTTTGTTTACATTCGCGCTGAATATCCGCTCGCAATTAAACGCTTGCAGATCGCTATTGAACAGGCTCGCGAATACGGCTTGTTGGGTTGCGAAAACATCCTCGGCACCGATTTCACCTTCGACATTGAACTTCGCTTCGGCGCTGGCGCATTCGTTTGCGGTGAAGAAACGGCTCTCTTGGCCTCCATTGAAGGCAAGCGTGGCCAGCCCACCCCTCGTCCACCCTTCCCTGCTGTGAAGGGTCTTTGGGGTAAGCCCACGATTATCAACAACGTGGAAACCCTCGCAAACATCGCAGTGATTATCACGAAGGGCGCCAAGTGGTTTAGCTCTATCGGTACAGCTACGAGCAAGGGCACCAAGGTTTTCGCATTGACGGGTAAGGTCAAGAATTCGGGCCTTATTGAAGTGCCGATGGGTATTACGCTTCGCGAAATTATCTTTGATATCGGTGGCGGCATTCCGAATGGCCGAGTCTTCAAGGCTGCTCAGACGGGTGGTCCTTCTGGTGGCATGATTCCGCCGGAATTCCTTGATATGCCCATTGACTACGAATCGCTCGCAAAGATTGGCTCTATCATGGGCTCTGGCGGTTTGATTGTCATGGATGACACCGACTGCATCGTCGACGTGGCAAAGTTCTACCTTGAATTCACCGTGGATGAAAGCTGCGGTAAGTGCATGCCTTGCCGTATCGGTGGTCGTGCGCTTCTCAATACGCTTACGCGCATTTCTGATGGCCGTGGCGAGCCCGATGATATTCAGAAGATGCGTGACATCTGCGATGCAATGAATCGTGCTTCTCTCTGCGGCTTGGGCCAGACGGCTTCCAACCCTGTACAGGCGATGTTGCGTTACTTCATGGATGAAGTGCTCGCTCATATCAACGATCGCAAGTGCCCTGCTGGCAAGTGTAAGAAGTTGGTCCAATATCGTATTAATCCCTCTCGCTGCGTGGGTTGTACGATGTGTGCTCGCGTCTGCCCTGTGGATGCTATCGCGGGCAAGGTTAAAGAAAAGCACGTCATTGATCCGCAGAAGTGCGTAAAGTGCGGTCAGTGCTACAACACTTGTAAGTTGCGCGCCATTGAACTTGCCTAAGGAATACGACCATGGAAGAAGCAAAGAAAATGATTCATTTGGAAATCAACGGCATTGCCGTGGAAGTTCCTGCAGGCACCACGATTCTTGAAGCTGCTCGCAAAGTCGCGGTTAAGATTCCTACGCTCTGCCATCACCCCGACGTTCGCGCTTGGGCCGCATGCGGCATCTGCGTGGTGCGTAATGGCAATTCTCCGAAGTTGCTCCGCGCTTGCTGCACGGAAGTAGCTGAAGGCATGCAAATCACCACGCACGATCCTGACATTGTGCAGATTCGTAAGACGGTGGTGGAATTGATTCTCAGCACGCACCCGAATGATTGCTTGCGTTGCCCGCGTTCTGGCAACTGCGAATTGCAGCGCGTGGCGGCAGATTTTGGCATCCGTGAAGTGCCGTTCCCGCGTCCTGCAATTGAGCACATCGAACGCGACACGAGCACGCCTTCGATCGTGCTTGAGCCAGATAAGTGCATCAAGTGCGGCCGCTGCGCCATCGTTTGCCAGGAAATGCAGAATGTGTGGGCTTTGGAATTCATCGGTCGCGGTGAAAAGATGAAGATCGCTCCTGCCGCAGATGTCCCCTTGAATGACTCTCCGTGTATCAAGTGCGGTCAGTGCTCTGCACACTGCCCTGTTGGCGCCATCTACGAAAAGGATGAAACGGCCAAGGTGTGGAATGCGCTTCGCGATCCTGAACGCTACACCACGGTGCAGATTGCTCCTGCAGTGCGTGTGGCATTGGGTGAAGCTTTCGGCATGAAGCCGGGCGAACTTTCCACTGGCAAGATTTACACCGCATTGCGCCGTTTGGGCTTCGAAGCTGTCTTTGACACGAACTTCTCTGCCGACCTCACCATCATGGAAGAAGGCACTGAATTCGTCCAGCGCTTTACGCAGGGTGGCGAGCTCCCGCTCATCACGTCTTGCTGCCCCTCGTGGACGGACTGGATGGAAAAGTATGCGACCGACTTCATCCCGAATTTCTCTACGGCTAAGAGCCCGCAGCAGATGCTTGGTGTGATGGCTAAGACCTACTTTGCAGAGAAGATGGGCATTAACCCTGCTTCGATGTACATGGTCTCTATCATGCCGTGCACGGCTAAGAAGTACGAAATCACGCGTTCTGACGAAATGCACGCTTCTGGCTACCAGGACGTGGACGTGGTGCTCACCACACGCGAACTCGCTCGTATGATTAAGATCGCAGGCCTTGATTTCAATAATCTTCCTGAAAGTGAAGCCGACTCTATCCTCGGTGAATACACTGGCGCTGGTACGCTCTTCGGTGCGACTGGTGGCGTGATGGAAGCGGCTCTCCGCTCTGCTTACTACCTTATTACAAAGGAAGAACTCGCAGACGTGAACTTCACGCAGGTGCGCGGCTTGGAAGGCGTCAAGGAAGCTACCATTGACATCAAGGGTACGAAGGTTTCCATCGCTGTCGCTCACCAGATGGGTAATGTGGAGCAGGTCCTCAAGGCTATCCGCGAAGATCGTGCCGCAGGCCGTCCGCCGCGTTGGCAGTTCATTGAAGTGATGGCCTGCCGCGGTGGTTGCATCGGTGGCGGTGGTCAGCCTACGCTTGCTACGGACGAAATCCGTAAGATGCGCATGGAAGGTCTCTACAAGGATGACCGTGAAAAGACGATTCGTTGCTCGCACCAGAATCCTCAGATTGCCAAAATCTACGAAGATTTCTTGGGCGCACCTTGCAGCGAAAAGTCTCACCATCTCTTGCACACGCACTACACGGCTAAGCCCGTTTACGCGAACTAAGCGACCTTTTTTCGCTTCTCAATGGCGTCTCCTCGCAAAGGAGACGCCATTATTTTATAACTCTTTGAAATTCTTAAACTTATTCAAATTTAAAGACTTTCAAATTAAACACCATTTTAACGCTTCGAAAGAAAGGCTTGTTTTGCGTTTGAAAACAAGCCTTTTTGACAATCAATAAGGGTTGTTTTCAACTGCAAAAAGGCTTGTTTTTAAATTAGCCTAAATTTACCATTCGTTTTGTCGTTTTTCATCTCGTGATTTTAATGCCTGCTTTCCAAATATTTTCTTCATCTTCTCGCATCTTTATTACTACAATTAAATAAGAAATTTGCTATAATAACGGAGAAAGTTTTCGTTATCGTTTTGACGCTTTATGAGGAACCCGCAATGTGGGATTATACAGATCAAGTAATGGACCATTTCCGTCATCCACGAAATGTTGGTGTCATTGAGAATCCTGACGGAAAAGCAACCGTTGGTTCATTGGCTTGTGGCGATGCTTTAACCTTCATGTTTAATCTTGACGCAGAAGGCAAAATCGCAGAAGCGAAATTCCAGACTTTTGGCTGCGCAAGCGCCGTGGCATCAAGCTCTGCTTTGACCGAAATGGTCATTGGCAAAACGCTTGAAGAAGCCGAAAAGATTACCAATCGTGAAATCGCAGCCTATTTGGGCGGTTTACCAGACCAGAAAATGCACTGCTCGGTGATGGGTAAGGAAGCTTTAGAAGCAGCCATTCACAATTATCGCACCGGCGAAGAAAGCGTTGTACAGGTACACGAAGAGATCGTCTGCTCTTGCTTCGGTGTTTCGCGCGAAGAAATTGAACGTATCACACGCGAAAACAACTTGCATTCTGTGGATGAAGTCACAAACTACTGCAAGGCTGGCGGTGGTTGCGGCATGTGTCGCGATCGCATCCAGGAAATCGTGGATGAAGTCAATCACACCGCCGCTGCAGCAGCTGCTCCTGCGCCTGCAGCTAAGAAGATGACCGTTCTTCAGAAGATTAAGCTCATTGAACAGACGCTTGAAGAACAAGTGCGTCCCGTTTTGCGCAAAGATGGCGGTGATGTGGAATTGATTGACGTTGATGGCGACATCGTTCGCATCTCTTTCCGCGGTATGTGCGCAGGCTGCCGCAGCGCAGCATTGACGCGCGACAACTTGATCGCAACCGCTTTGCACGAATTTGTTGACCCCGCAATCAAGGTCGTCATGGAGTAACCATGTCTGAAGTGATTTATTTAGACAATAACGCGACCACGCGCCCTGCCCCAGAAGTTATTGAGGCGATGATGCCCTACTTCTGCGATGCTTGGGGAAATCCCTCTAGCATGCACGCATTTGGTGGCCGGGTCGCACGTCCACTCGCAGAAGCGCGTGAAACCGTTGCGCAATTCCTCGGTGCAGAACGTCCCGAAGAAGTCCTCTTTGAAGGATGTGCCACGGAAGCAGACAATCACGCAATTCTCGGCGTCACCGCAGCATGGGGCCAACCTGGTACCATCATCACAAGCCGCGTGGAACATCCCGCCGTATTAGGCCCCTGCTTACGCTTGCGTGAACTCGGTCACAACGTGATTGAAATCGGCGTCAATAACGAAGGTCTCTTTGACTTAGAAGCTTACGAAGCCGCACTTGCCGCCACCCCTGGCCCTAAACTCGTCTCCGTGATGTGGGCCAACAACGAAACAGGCGTCATTTTCCCCATTCGTAAGATCGCAGAACTCGGTAAAGCCGCTGGCGCGACCGTGCACACCGATGCCGTTCAAGCCGCTGGCAAAATTCCGATTAATGTCCAAGACGTGCCTGTTGATTTGCTCACCATTGCAGGTCATAAGATGCACGCACCTAAGGGTATCGGCGTTTTGTACATCCGTCGCGGCACACGCATTAAGCCATTCGTACTCGGTGGTCACCAAGAACGCGGTCGCCGCGGTGGTACCGAAAACGTGCCGTACATTATCGGCATGGCAAAAGCGTGCGAATTGGCGACCGCCTCTCTCACCGACGGTTCTGAACAGCGCATTGCAACATTACGCGATAAATTGGAAGCAGGCCTTCTTGCAACCTGCCCTGATAGCCGCGTAAACGGGTGCCGTACGTGCCGCGTACCAAACACGCTTAACATCTCCTTTGAGTACATTGAAGGCGAAAGTGTGCTTTATCACTTGAGCGATCGCGGCATTTGTGCAAGTTCAGGCTCTGCTTGCGCTGCTGGTAGCTTAGAACCTAGCCATGTGATTCGCGCGATGGGCGTGCCCTTTACCGCAGTCCACGGCTCTATTCGTTTTTCTCTCAGTCGTTATACAACGGAACGCGAAATTGATTTGACGCTTCGCCACGTCCCTGAAGTAGTGGCCGAAATGCGTGCATTATCCCCCTTTGTAAAACACTGAAGATTGCCGCGCCCTATTAGCGCGGAATGAAGACCTTGACTTGAGCATGTTGCCCAAGCGGCACATCCAAAAGATGATTGAAAGGCTCGTCTGAATGAAACAACTCTGGCTTTTAGCCTCAGTTTTTTGTCTCACAACCCTTCTCACCGCACAAACGGTGCGCCCGCAGGGGCCCGTTGTTGTGGAGCGCGACACGCGTCCTATCGTTGCATCTGAAGAAGATGACGATGGTGTCAATGACGCACGATTTTACATTGGTGCTGGCGCTGGTGGTATGCGTGTGCATCGGACAAATGCGCCTAAACCTGGATCGGGCGTGCGCGGTGTTCAGCCTTATGTCATTCTTCGAGTAGGTTATGATTTTGCAGATAGTCCTTGGTCCATTGAAGGCCACGGAATGTTTGGACATGCCAATACAAGCACTCATTGGGGTAACAAAAACTTCCATGGCGGTGGCGTAGAACTCCTCTACCACTTTGATCGTTATGCGCAGTTTGACCCCTTCGTAGCTTTTGGTGCGAGCCGTGAAAGCGCTAATAGTGCACCCTTTTGGCAAGATGGTCATCGTTCCCATAACTTCGCACAGGCGGGCATCGGTGCATTTTGGCACTTTAGCGAAAAACTTTCGCTTCGCGGTGATATCCGTTATCACGTGGCGCTCTCCGATGATTATATGAGTTTCACCTCCGCAGACATTGGATTGACATACTTCATGGATGCTCACGGAGAAACGTCTGCTGATTATCTCACACCGCTCGCAACAGAACCAACGACTGAAATCGAACCCGATGCTTTAGCTTATGACGAAGCCTCTGAGTACAAGGACAAGTTGATTGACGTCACGCCCGATGGTTCTATTGATGAAATGAAGCTTGAACTTCGTTTGCAGTACGCCAAAGACACCTCCATTATTGAGCCGGTGAATTATCCTGCACTTGACGAACTTCTGCGCATCATGACCTTAGCCTTTGAAGCCAATCCGAGTGTATATGTCACGATTGACGGTCATGCGGACCGTCAACACGGTTCTGATCACGCTTACAATCAGGCACTTTCTGAGGCTCGCACTAAGAGTGTCCTCAACTATCTTAGTACGAATGGCATCCCTGCAAGCCGCATGAAAGCTGCAGGCCACTCCTTTGACCAACCCAAGGATCCTGTCAACTTGGATGACGGCACGCCCTCGAATCGTCGCACAGAAATCGTGATTCGCGGTGTAGATGAGGCCACCCGGGCAAAGATTCGCGCTAGGCAATAAACCGTTTAACGAGGACACGCTCCAAGAAAAACGCCTCGTAAAGGTAAAGTAAGAACGAAAGACTACGGAGAAACGTTATGGGAACACTTCAGCGCTACATTTTGCGTTCTTTCCTTGTCGCAGCAGGCTTAACAGGCTTGGTGTTGACATTCGTGCTTTCTGTAGGCTTCCTCTTCCAAGTCTTCCAATTTGTCATGCGTGGCGCATCAGCGAGTTTGGTCGTGCAGTATCTCGCGGCTTCGCTTCCTGAAGTATTAGGATTTACGATTCCATTGGCATTGATGGTGGCCTCTCTCTTAGTCTTTGGCCGTATGTCAACAGACAGTGAAGTCGCGGCAATGAAGGCCTGCGGCATTAGCTTCACGGCAATCATGCGTGGGCCTTTGATTATTGCAATCCTTTGTTCTGCGCTCGGCTTTTATTTGCAAAACTACGCGATGCCGCGTGGTCACTATGTACGCCGTACGATTGCGAATCGTCTTGCATTAGACGCAGGTGTGCAACTCGTAGAACCGGGCCGTTTCATTGATGAAATTGATAACCTCGCCATCTTCTGTGACCGTAAGGTCGACATGAAGGATGAAAAGGGTAAAGGTTATACTGTGCTCTATAACTTACTTGCGATTGACCGTCGTAGCGGCTTCTTGCGCGAAATCCAGGCTGACAGCGCACACATGCGTTCTGAGGGTAGCGACCTCTTGTTTACGCTCTTTGACGCAAGTATTACGCCTCCAGACAAGGGTATCGTGGGCACAGCAAAGTTTTCGGAATTCACTTATCGTTGCGAAGACGTTGTTTCGCGCACAAAGAAGTATCGCAAAAAGCCAAAAGACTATGACTTTGCAGAGCTCTTTGACGCTGAAAAGAAAGCGAAACAGCAATTAGATCTCTCGCGTAAACCTGCCTCCGTCGCAGGTGAAAATACGCCAATTTCAGAAAAGGCTGCAGCTAAGTGGCATTGCCATCTCAAGTTCCTCTTAAACTATCGCTTAGTATGGGCTCTCTCTTCTTTCTGCTTTGTGCTCGTGGGTGTGCCGATGGGCTGCCAAGCACAGCGTAAAGAGTCATCAAAGGGCATGGTGATGGGTATTACCATCGGTATTGCCTTCTTCCTCTTCATTTTACTTTCCGAAGCGCTCGCCAATAAACCTGCGGCTTTTCCGTGGCTTTTAGTGTGGACGCCTGTTATAATTTGTATTGGTACAGCTTGTATTCTCATCCCTAAAAATCAATAAGGAGTTCGCTATGGCTATTCATCCTCTGGCATTTGTCTGCGATGGCGCCAAGATTCACCCCGAAGCAGAAATCGGTCCTTTCGCATATGTAGGACCCGATGTCACCATCGGTCGTGGTACCAAGTTGCATCACCATGCAACGGTTGAAGGCCACACCACCATTGGTGAAGACTGCGAAATTTTCCCGCAAGCTTGCGTTGGTATGAAAACGCAAGACCTCAAGTGGAAGCTTGGCAACATTACTTATGTGGAAATTGGCGACCGCACCGTTATCCGTGAATGTGCCACAATTCACCTCGGCACAATGGACGGTACTAAGACAGTGATTGGTTCTGATTGCTTGATTATGGCTTACTGCCACATCGCCCATGGTTGCGTTCTCGGCAATCACATCATCATGTCTAACAGCGTCCAAATCGCTGGCGAATGTATCGTTGAAGACCACGCAATCATCGGTGGTACTTCTGGTCTCTTACAGTTTACGCATGTGGGCGCTTTCGCAATGGTCGGTGGCGGCACACATTTGCGTAAGGATGCTCCTCCTTACATGCTCACGATGGGCGTGGACAACCTGGTGGTGCGCGGCCTTAACTCTGTGGCAATCCGTCGTCATCCCGAAAACTTCTCTCCTGAAGCTTTCGGCGCGCTTAAGGATGCTTATCAGATTATCTATTCTGAAGGTCTTCCTCGCGCAGCAGCACTTGAACGTGTGGCAACTGAACTTCCTCAGTGCCCCGAAATTAAGCACCTCTTGGACTTCTATGCAAATGCATCGAAGCATGGCGTAGCTTAATTCTTACGCGCGTTTCAATTAAATACAAATGCAGTAGGTTTTTAAGGCCTACTGCATTCGTTTTGTAGACTTTTTGAATAAGGCTTCAATTGACGTTTAAAACAAGCCTCTTTAACTTTCAATTGAACCTGCATTCAAACACAATTAAGGTTCAATTCAAAATCGCCTAAAATAGGCTTTCTTTTAATGTATTTTGATGGGATAAAATTAAACCGACTTGAGTTGTTCACGCACCCAAATCATATCGTCCAATAACGATTCCGAAAGCGTCTTTTTGCGCAAGGCTTCCGGATAGACAAAGTAGGTGTAAGTTTCTATTTCCAATGGCCATCCCCCTGCTCGCACATAACGCCAAAAAGCGCGCGTCAGAGTATGGCGTGTGGACCCAAGACTTTGAGTTCCTTCCCACGCGAGTGGCACATGGTAGTGAATACGGCCATTTTGCCCAACAATTTGCGGCAAGACCTCTTCAGTTAAATCTGGGAAACAAGTTAAATCTGCATTCATTTCGCGACGACGCGTCTGATGCAAATATTCGCGATCCACAAATGGACGCAGTTCTTCAGCCGTTGTATAACGATTAAATTCAAGCGCCGCAGAGACTTGAATGCGCGCAACAGGCACATTTGCCGCTACTAAACTCCGCAATGCATTCAACGGATCTTCGTAGCCCATCGCGAAATGACACGTGTCAAAGCAGAGCCCAATGTAAGGGCGATACATCGGCGACCACAACGGATGCGCCCAAAGACGTTCAAAGAAGTCAATCGTTTGTTGCGTAGCTTCTAACAGACAGTCTGGCTCTGGCTCCAATGCCAAACACATGCGCTTTCCCGTAAAACCTTCAAGCTTTCTCAAGAAAAGCGCCATCGCACAGAGTTCTTCAAAAATCGTTTCGGGGATTTCATGACCGTTTGCGTACGCAAGCGGCACAGTGCTCACACTTGGGAAATAATCGCCCAAACGCGCCACTGGCAAATGCGACAATGCATAAAAGAGATTACGCGTGTAAAATGCGCGCTCTGGATGCGTCCAATCTGGCAAATAAACGTTTTCCTTTACAACACAATCATGAAAGGTGTCATACGGAAATCCATTAATCCCCATCACGGCTAACTTATTGTGGATCAAGAAGTTAGAGAACCGATTTAACGTTTCAGGATCACGCAATGTCTTCGCTGCACTAGCGCCTAATCGCAAGCCAATCGGAAATGCGCCTTCTGCGCCAAAGACTTCGCGTAATGGAATCGTCACCTTTTCCAATGCTTCTTGGACTGCAGGGATATCTTCCCCGCGGTGCACATTCATGCAATACGTAATCGCATTCATCTCAACTCCATTTCCCTTTCGCTACCTAGTGTACCATATTTTACCCGCCTCATAATAATAGAAATCCACGAGCATCTCTCATCCGCCATTGCTACAACAATCCTACGTCTTCATTAAACGACAGTCACAACTTACCTTCGCCACATTCTTTAATAAAGCGTTTAACCACAAAATCGCATAAAAAGGCATACCCATGGAAGGCGTTCGCAAGCTTCAAAACCACCGCATGGCAAACTAAAAAAACGCATCGTACTAAACCCAATGCGTCACATGTACGGACGATTCGGATGCACGCGTTTTTAATGAGGACAACGACGCTTAATTTTGTTATAATGTACGCGTTTATTTTTAGTTGAAAGGAAAACGTTATGTCGAAGCGTCCTGTTTGTTTGATCATCCGTGATGGTTGGGGCATGAATGCCCGTTTTGATGGCAACTCTGTTTACTGTGCCAAGACCCCCGTGATTGATGCATTGCGCACCCGTTATCCTTGGTGCCGCATTGAATGCTCTGGCGAAGAAGTAGGTTTGCCTGACGGTTATCAGGGCTCCTCTGAAGTGGGTCACCTCAACATGGGCGCTGGCCGCATCGTGGAACAGGAACTCAAGCGTATTGACGATGGTCTCAAGAGCGGCGAACTCTTCAAGAGCGAAAAGTGGGAAGCTCTTATCGCTAATTGGAAGCAGAACGCTTCTCAGCTCCACCTTATGGGCCTCCTCCAGGACGAAGGCGTTCACGCTCACCAAGAACACCTCTTCAAGATTATGAAGCGCGCTCGTCAGGAATACCCTGAAGGCCGCATCGTGATTCACCCCTTCCTCGATGGTCGTGACACCCCTCCGCGCTCCACGCTCGAATACCTCGCTAAGCTCCAGACCGTTATGGCTGAAGTGGGTAACTGCGTTATCGGCACTGCAATGGGCCGTTACTATGGCATGGATCGTTCCAAGAACTGGGTGCTCACCTCTGAAGCTTACGAATGTATCGTCGCTGCTAAGGGCAAGCCTTACGCTAAGGTTGAAGACGCCGTTAAGGACGCTTATGACAACCTTCAGACGCCCGATGGCACCGAAATGACCGACGAATACATCCCCTGCTGCATCATTGGCGACTATGCAGGCGTCAAGGATGGTGACAGCGTGATGCACACCAACTATCGTCAGGACCGCGCCATTCAGCTCACGCAGGCTTTCTTCTGCGATGATTACGCTGGCACGCGCTCGGTTTGCCCCGCTGTAACCTTCCTCGGCTTCACCCGTTATTGGGACGAATTCGAAGCTTACCTTCTCGGCGCTATGGGCGGCGACGGTGGCATGGACATGCTCCTCGGTGAAGTTGTGGCCAAGGCTGGTATCCGTCAGCTCCGCATCGCTGAAACCCAGAAGTTCCGTCACGTAACCTCCTTCTTCAATGGTAAGAGCACCAAGCCCTACGATGGCGAAGATCAGGTTGACGTGCCGAGCCGCTTTGACCCCGCGACTTTCGCTTCTCACCCTGAAATGGAAGCTTACAACGTCACGGAAGAACTTCTCAAGCGCCTCGAAAACAATCCCTATGGCTTCATCGTGGTGAACTACGCAAACTGCGACATGGTTGGCCACACTGGCGACCTCGCAGCTGCCACCAAGGCTGTGGAAATCGTTGACGAATGCGTGGGCAAGGTCGTGGACCGCTTGATGGAACTCGACGCTCATGTTCTCATCACCGCAGACCATGGTAACGCTGAACAGATGGTAGACTACGTCACTGGCATGCCCAAGACCTCTCACACGCTCAACAAGGTTGAATGCATCTACGTGGCTAAGGACGCTGACAAGCGCACCATGCGCGCCGATGGCAAGCTCTCCGACATCGCTGTGGCTTGCATCGACTTGCTCGGTCTTGAAAAGCCCGAACAGATGACGGCTAACAATCTCTTCATTGATTAATTACCCGTCCGGGTTTTCCCGTTTTTTCCGGGCGGCGGTTAACCCGTCGCCCGCTCCTTTCCCGAAAGGATTCTACGCGATGAATAATGAATACCTTAACCGTATTGAGAAGCTCCAAGCTGCGATGGTCGCCGCGAATATCGACGCCGTCTTTCTCTATTCCGAAATTAATCGCAACTACTTCACGGGCTTAACCACTAGTAATGGTCTCCTCTTAGTGGAGCAACAGGGCGCGCCAGTTTTCTATACAGACTTCCGTTATATGGAAGTCGCCCATCGCCTCCTCAAAGGTATGGACATTCGCAAGTTTAAGCCTGCGAAGGAACAGCTTGCAGACTACTCGACCGCTGCAAAGAATTGGAAAACTATCGGTTACGAAGGTAATCTTACCGTTGCTCAATTCTTGCCCTTGCAAGAGGCAATGTCCCATGCGAAGTGGACGAGCATCTCGGCAATGGTATCCACGATTCGCGCAGTTAAAACGGCAAGTGAAATTGATGCAATGCGCCGTTCTGCAACAGCAAACGATGCGCTCTTCACCGACCTCATGGACACCTTCAAAGTGGGCATGAGCGAACTTGAAATGTTGCGTCAATTCCGCATGAAGCTCGCTGCTCGCGGCCTTACAGAATCTTTCTCTCCAATTCTGTGCGCAGGCGTCAATGCTGTTGAGTGCCATCATATGCCTGATGAGACCGTATTGCAACCCAATAGCGAGCTCCTCATTGACATGGGCGTCGTCGTTGACAACTATTGCTCCGACATGACGCGCACTGTCTTCTTTGGCACGCCCACGGCCCGTTTCCGCGAGATTCACAATATCGTATTGGAAGCGAATCAGGCAGCCAAGGCTGCTGTGAAGCCTGGTGTCCGCTGCTGCGACATTGATGCGATTGCACGTAATGTCATTAAAGACTACGGTTATGGCGATTACTTCGGTCATGCACTCGGTCATAGCGTTGGCCTTGAAGTACACGAACAGCCCGCCTTCTCTGCCGCATGCGAAACCGTTCTCGAACCTGGCATGGTCATCACGAACGAGCCTGGCATCTACATTCCTGGCGATACGGGCGTGCGCATTGAAGACCTCCTCTTGGTGACTGAAAACGGCTGCGAATCCCTTTCTCACACCCCGCACGAGATTGTCATCCCATGCTAAAGAAAGAACCCAATCAAGCGCGCATCGCATCTCTCGTTCGTGAGCTTCTGCTTGAGCTCGGCGAAGATCCTGATCGCGAAGGTTTATTGAAGACGCCCGACCGCGTGGCCAAAGCGATGACTTACCTCACGCAAGGTTACCGTCAGACGCCTCAAGAAGTCTTAAATGGCGCAGTCTTTGAATCAACGGCCAATAATATGGTCATCGTACGCGACATTGAGATTTACTCGCTTTGCGAGCACCATTTGCTTCCCTTCTATGGCCGTTGCCATATCGGTTACATCGCCAATGGAAAGGTCGTGGGGCTTAGCAAGGTCGCACGTATCGTAGACTGCTTCGCACGTCGCTTGCAGATTCAAGAACGTCTTACCGAAGATATCGCTCACGCGATTCAAGAGATCACAGGTGCAGAAGGCGTTGGCGTGGTGATGAACTGCGCACATCTCTGCATGATGATGCGCGGCGTTGAAAAACAGAACGCCGTCACCGTCACCTCTTCCGTCCTTGGTTCCTTCCGCGAAGACGCTGGTGTCCGTGCCGAATTTATGAGCCTTGTGCGTTAAGATTTAAACGCTTAACTTTACAAATTAACTCATTTCATTCAAAAGCCACGCAACACTGCGTGGCTTTTGAATTTTCTTATAAATTTACCTCATTTTCAAAAGAGGTTCTTTTAGATTGCAAAAAGGCTTGTTTTCAAAACAAGCCCATTTTTCACTTATAAACGGTGTTCTGCGAAGTGAGATTCAAGCACTTCTGGAGCGGCGAGCGCTTCACGCCATGTTTTCACGGGAAGTTTTACCCCTGCCCAAGAAAGATCCACTCGGAATGTGCCAAAACCCGCCTTCATCAATTCACGTACATGCGCTTGAGCAGACCACGGACGATCATCAAAGGTAATCCAAAGTGCGCCATTCTTTGCAATGCGCAACCGCTTGTTTTCGCGCGTAATCAAAAGATCGGTCCCAGCATGAGGTTGCGTAAACGCAATGAACTGTGGCGCATATTGCAGAATTAGAATTTCCTTTGGCAAAACGGCGGGCATTTCCTTAAGGTTCGGCAAATTCGCTTCTGGACCAGAAACATTGCCTGTGATGCCACAAGCGACTTGACGTTGCTCCGCATCTGGATTGATAGCGTACCATGTCCAGTCGGCAGTAATATCCAATGCGCCACATGCAGGCTCTAAATCCTGCAACAATTGCCAAGAGGTTAGGTCTGCACATTCAAACTTGCGAAAGCCCTTATCAAGAAGCATTCCCACCACTTCACACATGGTCGACATTGACTGTTCACGTAACGCCACTGGCAATGCAAAGCGTAAGCGTTCGTATGGTACTGCATCCAACCACGATTTCAGCGCCTCAAAGCGCGTATCGCTCGTCAAGGCAATAACAACTTGCGCGGGGATTTCACCTCCCAAAATTGCAGGCGACTGCAAAGCCGAAACCTTCAAGGTATACGTTGCTGTAGTAACAGGCAATCGCGGTGTAATGCTCTGCGCTTGAACGGGCTCGAAAGCATCTGTATCCGTTTCGTTTGCCAACGCTTCACGGGCTGCTTCAGCCCACGCACGACGCGTCGCATTCAGTAATCCTGCAGGCAAGAAAAGACCATTATCTTCCAGTTTCAAGCGACGCAAGAAGAAGCCATCATCCCCAAGGCGTGAGAGCAATTTCTGCGCGGCCTCTGCCGTACGCGAAGGGTCCTTCGCAGGAGAGAGTTCTGCAGGCGTAGAAATCGTGACGCCACACCCCGAAAGCGTAATCGCCTTGGGCGTAAGGTTAAGCTTTAAATCTGCGGGAAGAAGCGTGCGTAATTCCGTACTACGCGGCTTATTCACGGGGAATGCGCGACGCACTGATTGCGATGCCGAACAGTATACCGTAGCACCCAGCGGCAAATCCTTCACCTCAGGCGGCAAAGCGACGTCCACACGCGTTCCTGCGGGCAAAGATAACGCGCTCTTTCGCGTGCGATTTTCGCGCAACTTCAATGCCGCAAAGCCAATGGGACGGCCACCTTCAGGCGGATCAATCTGCAAACCATCATGCTTTTCAATTGCACGCGTCGTATCAAATGTCATCCAACGAAGACCATCCGTGTCACGCATCACGCGCAACACCTTCCCGATTGGCGCGCCACGATGCCCTACACACAGCGGATCAATAATCGCATCCACAGGCGTCTTCAAATTCGTTGCATACAACGTTGTCCATGGACGCGAAAAGATTGTGCGTAAATCTTCGGTCTTCTTCGCACGCGCAGCAGGCGTCAATTGGCCATCCAACAACGTGCGATAAAGGTCAGTCACCGCTGCGACATAAAGCGGATTCTTCATACGCCCTTCAATCTTCAAACTCGCGAGGGGCAACGTTCGCAAAGCCTCACCACAGTCAATCAATGCCAAGTCGCGCATTGAGAAGGGATGACACGTCACCGCCTCACCCGTCTCTGGGTCACGTTCACGGAAAGCCTGGCGGCAACAGTACGCGCAACGCCCACGATTGCCGCTACGGCCCGTCGTTAATGACGAGAAAAGGCACAAGCCACTAATGCTATAACACAACGCCCCATGGACAAAGACTTCAATTTCTACGTCTGCTTTACGGCCAATTTCTGCCGCTTCTTCAAGCGACAATTCACGCGCCGTCACAATACGCACAAAGCCCATTGCCTTCAAGGCACGCGCACCTGCCAACGATGTACAAGCGAGCTGCGTTGAAGCATGCAAAGGAATACGCGGGAATTGACGATGAATACGCGCAGCCAATCCAAGGTCTTGCACAATTACACCGTCAATTGCCAACTTTTCTAACAACGCTAAAGAAGGCAAAAGCGCTTCCATTTCATGCGTTTCAATCAGCGTGTTTAATGTGACGTAAATCTTACGCGGACGTTCAAGATTGCGTGCATACGCCACAATCTGAGCCAATTCCTCATCTGAAAAGTTTGTCGCATCCGCACGAGCAGAAAAGCGAGAAAGCCCGAGATAAATCGCGTCCGCACCATAAGCAAATGCGGCAAGCGCAGCATCAAAAGAACCTGCAGGCGCTAATAATTCGGGAAATTGCATAAAAATCAATCCGTTTCTTAGAAAATTAACAACGTCTTTAGCGGGTCAAAAAAGGCCTCTAAGCGATCCTTTTCAACTTCAGACAAAGGACAATGCGCGAGATTCAAAACGCGAAGTGTACGCCAACCTTCAAGATTCGCAGGTAACTGTTTTACCTTTGTGCCGCTAAGGTCAAGTTCCTCTAATCCACATCCCAAATCGTCAAGGATGTTTTCAATAGGATTATTCGCCAACGTTAAATGGCGCAAAGCCTTGGGTTTCTTCGTGAATTCCGTTAGCTTGTTATCTGCTAAGTAAAGACGCTCAACGGAGTCTGGCAAGGCAGGCAACGTAACAAGTTGGTTTCCATTCACACGTAGCCATCGCAATGATGTCTTCGACAAGTCTGGTAACGTTTCAAGAAGATTGCGATCCACGTTTAAATATGTGAGACGCTCCCATTGCGCGAGCGACTTTGGAAGCGTACGCAATTGATTGTCCGCGAGCCAAACGCGCTTAATTGTCACCGGAACAAAGTTATTTGGCAACAACATTAAATCATTTGCAGAAAGATTCAAATCCTCCAACGCACTTGGCAACTGCAACGCATACACGCGGGTTGCACCCACTGCACGCAAATGAAGCGCACGAATTTCCTGCGTTATTAGCGGAATTGCCGTTTCTTTTCCCTCAAGCATCACGGTTTTTGCAACCGTAACACTCGCGAAAAGAAGGCTAAAAAAGCCCAATAAAAGCTTTGCGTTCAATCCCATTGCACAATCTCTCCGCAAATAATAGGCGTAATCGTGCCATCGGCAGATTCTAACAACAAAGAGCCATCATCACGAATTCCGCGCGAAACGCCCTCGGTTGGTGTATCCGAAAGTTTTACAGTAATGGGTTGATTCACCTTGCAATCACACGCATCTAATTCTGCTCGTAAGGCTGCGAGCCCTTGCTTTTCCCAACGCGCATGCAACGCTTCAAAGTGTTTCATCACCTGCGCCAATAGACTCAAGCGATCAATCTTTACTGGCACTTGAATTGCACGATAAGCCACAGCCTCTGGTACTGCACCTGTATTGATGCCAACGCCAATAATGATACCCTCAATCCCACGCGCAGAAGTCTGCGCTTCGCAGAGAATGCCGCAGACCTTACGTTCCCCAATGAGGACGTCATTTGGCCACTTCAATCCTGCCTCGCATCCCAACTCACGCAAGGCTAAGGTCACGGCAACGCCCGCAACGAGTGGCAACGTCACGGCAATTTCTGGCGGCAATGCGGGACGCACTAAGAACGAAAAGAGTAACCCCTGCCCTGGTTCAGCGAGCCACGTTCGCCCTAAGCGTCCACGGCCAGCAGACTGCACTTCAGATACAACCACCGATCCTTCTGGTGCGCCTGCCTCTGCGAGCTTCAGGAGTTCGTCATTTGTACTGGCACACGCGGACAAGAAATGCGGGAAACGACCAAAGACCTTCGTTTTCAATACCGCGCCAAAGGCTTTTTCACGCAAGTAATTGAGCAACGGCACATCGGCTTCTGCAAACTCTAGTTTCCACAAATCATCAGGCGCACACCAACATTGCTCAATGTGTTCTGTCAAACATGGCGCTTTTGCATCTACTTGTACACAAATGACGCCCTGCAAAGTAATTGAAAACTCTGGATACGTGTGTTCCACACGCGGCGCATCTGCCACCGCTTCAACGGCAATCCCGAGTTCTTCTGCTATTTCACGCACGGCAGCTTGGGCGGGCGTTTCACCTGCTTCAATCTTCCCGCCAGGGAATTCCCACTTAAATGCGGTTGACTGAAACTTCGATGCGCCACGCTTGACGCAAAGGACTTCCCCTGCCTCATTCAAAATTAACGCTGCTGCCACCGTCAAATGCTTCATCTTAAAAGGTCCCTTCTGCATCCAGAATTGGGCGCAACGCCTTTGCTAATGCCTCGTATCCCTGCGCATTTGGATGCACCGTGTCTCTAAACAACTGCGAATTCGCAAGCCCATCTGCACCCGCTAACACCGCACTCACATCCACAAAACGCACGTATTCACCGTCATCTAAAGCTTGCAATAGGCGATTCGTCTCTGCGATTTTATCTTTCAACTGCACTTCGCGACGCGGATAAATACCGATTAAAACAATCTTTGCTGTGGGTTGTTTTGCGCGAATCAAAGCGATCAATGCGGCCGTATTCGCGGCACACACGGCAGGAGAATCTCCGCGAAACCCAAGATTGTTTGTGCCAATATTGACCAAAATCAACCTCGGAGAGATGCCATCCAGTTCACCTTGTTGTACGCGATAGTAGGCATTATCTACGTAATCAAAACCGAAGCCTAGGTTTGACACTGTCCATCCAGCGAAGAGTGTATCCCAGGAAGATTGCGAAACAACGCGTTTTCCCTTCGGTTCGCCACCCCAATGATGCGTAATACTGTCGCCAATAAAGACGATATCGGGTTGCGTCACGCGATGAAGCGCCAATATCTCTGCGTGACGAGCACCCCAATCATAGTCATCTCGGCTCTGTGCTTCTGGGTGCAACGTTTCGGGTAATTTCGCAGAAACGCACACGGCAGGAAGCATTAGCAATCCTGCCAAGCCCAAGAGGCGCAAGCCTCGTTGTATCTCGCGTGAGAAAACCATCACTTACAGACGCTGTACTGCATCCAATTCCAATTCGAAGAGCAAATCGTCGCGGCAGACATCCGAGATGACTTCCTGGGCATAATCCGCGGGAAGGCCATTTGCCTTCAACCAATTCTGCCATGCCGGGCGATCTTCCGGACGCTTAATGTAAGCAATCGCACGCACAGAATCCTTTAATGTCATTCCACGCGTTTCCAAGATCGCCTTCACCACATCCATCGTTAAAGCAACCTGCTTCTCCATGTCATCGTGGTGAACCGTCTTACCGCCGGGTTCAATACTTGCAGTGCCCGAGATGAAGACTGTGCGCCATTCAGGCGTCACAATTTCAGCAGCGCGACTAAAACTGCTACGATAATCCAATGCGGAACACTGCAAAGGCGAATCCAACATTGCCTTCGTAGCGCGTGCATCTTTCGGACGCATTGCAATGGCACCAGCAATCATCGCCGCGCCTACAGAATTGGCGCAACCAATCCCTGTGCTCGCCGGCACAAAACCTCCAAAGACGCCATGCTTTTCAAAGAATTCGTCACGTACGCGGTTAAGCACATCATACCACTCTAAGAGTTTGTCCAAATAGAGCCATGTGCGCACCACATCGTGGAAGGAATACCCTTCGTTTTCAAGCAACTTTGCGATGTTGTCAAAAACAGAACGTGCCTGTTCTTCGCGCGAAGCCGAAAAATCATCTGGCGTCACACCCATCAACAACACATACTCAGCGTAAGCATCTTCATACTTCGCACCGACGGGTTGTCCATTCTGCAAGACGACTTCCACGGGGCCCTTAGTCGAGATGAAGCGCTGCACCATCGGCGGCACATCGCCAGTCTCTTCATTTACCAACCAAATTCCGGGCACATCGCCCTGCGGAAGTGCATTAATGGTCGAAGGATTTCCCCAACCGTTACGTGCGAGTTCAATTCCACGCGTCGGCGCTTCAAGCGTCTGCCAAAGGGTACCATTTAACCAATTCAACATGGTCGTATCTCCAAATCAATTTCAGACTTACAGCGAGAGCACGTAGATCTCAAGATCGCTCAATTCCTGTTCGGTGAGGTCCTGCGTGATGCCATGATAATCTTCAGGGTTGTGCACAGTGAGCACATCCTTGAGGGTCTTTGCGCGACCATCGTAGAGGTACGGCGCAGTACGCCACACTTCATGCAACGTCGGTACGTCAAACTTCTGTCCTTGTTCATCACGTGTACCAAGGCCCAAATCATACAACGGAGCCTTCGAGCCGTCATTCGGATCTGCAGAGGCTGTGAAGTACAAGTCAGGCTTGTGGCAACGTGCACAGTCGGCCTTATCAGGGCTGTCAAAAATCGCCTTACCACGTGCAATTGCAGCGGCATTTTCAGGGCGAGCCCAGGGCGAAACGCGCGCCTTCATTGCCATTACGTAAGCATCGATGCAGAGGGTGTCTTCTTCAGCGACTGCGCAGAATTGAATATGACGGAAACCTGCGCGGTTGCAGTGCTGCATGCTCTTACGAATACCCGTAATCATCGTGGGCGGCGTAACACCACTCAAATAGAGCGACTTACTCTGCTTAGGATTACCAATGCTGTCATTCATCAAGTCCCAATTCAAACCATCCACAATTGCATCAGGATGGCACGATGCGCAGCTCTGCCACTGTTGGAAGCACTTCGTACCGTCATTAAAGAGCATCTCACCACGCAAAACGGGGTCAGACTTCAAATCTGCGAGTGCAGTACCATTGAGCGGCGTCACCTTCGGACGCACCACGCGCTTTTCCGTGAAGGGAATTTCAATCAATGCATCAGCAAAGTGACACACCGCATACACGCGGTCATCCGTTGCCACCACACCACGCGGACCATCGGCCTTAAACTTAAAACGACGGCGAATACCCGTGAGGAACGAGAGGTCATTATGCACTTCATCTGCAGAGAAGGTCACTTCCGTCACCTTCTTACCAGCAGCGGCATCAGCCAAACGGCGATGTAATGCTTCACGATCAATCACGCTGACTTCGCGCGTACCAGCATGCGTCACCACAATCTGCTTATTGTTGGGCGTTACCGTTACACCCCAAGGATTTGCACCACCGAGGTCAATATCATCCAACAGCACCGTATTCACATACGCACCTGTCACGCCATCAAAAACAGAAAGCGCCGCCGTATTCATCCAACCACGCTCCAACTGCGTCGTGGGCAGCTGGTAACGTGCCTGCGTGTGCGTGAGGTAAATATTCGCGCCATCAGGAGATGCCGTCACACCGCGCACCCCTGTCGAACCATCCGGAAGCGCCGCATGCGAAAGCACCTTAAAGCTTGCCGTATCAATCACCGTCACCTTCGCAGAAACCTTGCCCGCAGGCTCCGTCACATCATCAGGCAACATATTAATGATAAAGAGCAACTTCCCATCCTTACCCAAAGCGCAACCATGCGTTTCACGCACACACTTGGCCGTATTCAAAAGCTTCAACGTAGCCGCATCATACTGCTGCACCGTCGCATCAAAGCGATTGCACACATAGACATAACGACCATCTGCCGACACAATTGGAGACATCGGGTAATTGCCCGTCACCACAAATTCACCATCTGCGCGGAACAAGCGCCCCTCATTGCCATCATCGGCCGTGTAGAAAATCGTACCGTCTGGTGCCACACAAGCGCCCGTCACAGGCAAACCAATCTTTTCAGCGAAGAGGCCAAAAAAGCCGCCTTCACGCTTGATAGCGTCATACGACGTCTGCACCGAGCCATCCAAACCACGCACCGTCACACGGCACGCACGCTTTTCCGCTACCACCAGCGCATCCTTTTCAGGCGTAAACGACAACGTTTCTGGCGACAAAAAAGCCGCCTGTGCCATCGCACCAAACCCAAGCAATGTTGCCAAAAGAAGAGATCGACTCATATGCTCTGCTCCATAAAAAAACGAATTAATTCAAATGAAAAATCCACAGTCATTTATAGTATAGCATAACCCTACATTAATAAAAAGAAAAAACCTTTAAAACTGACCTAAAAATCTTGTGTACGCACCCCTCTTTGTAAATCCTTAATCGCCCCTTCATTTATTATTTTATAATTCTATATTAACCCTCCTTTAGGATACCAAATCTATTAAAATAAGTCAAATTTTAGCACAAAATGACCCTCCTTTTTAGCCTGTTAACACCACTTTTCGGCTCATTTTAGACAAAAATAAGCCAATTTTAGGGGGCGTTTACTCAAAATTTGGCGTAGAATCAACACAAAAGTGAGGCTGAATTGCAAATCAATACAACCCTTATTCAACTTCAAAACAGCCCTTATTGCTCGTCAATACTGCCTGTCTTTCAAAAACGAAGCACCAAAACCGCTCAGATTGTTAATCACTTCCCATCACAACATCAGCCAGGAAGCGACTACAGCAGCGTTGATTTTGCCAATTTTTAAGCATATCTCTTTTTATATCAATATTTTATTCATATTTATTAAGCGCGGTCGAATCTGCCAAAATGCAGACAATTTTACATTTTAAACCCGCTTCACACGAAAAAAGTAATCAACGTGTCAAAATCACATCACAATTTGCTCATAAGTGCCCTACCTGCGTATCTAAAACAACGATTTCCCCTACCATCAATTCACCCCCAAAGGTGCGTCCCTTTTCATATATTCACGGATGGTAAAATTCTCTTTATACGCGCCCATAATTATGGTATAATGCGCGTGATTTTCAATAGCCCTTACAGTTATTAAGGAAAATAGGTTATGGCAACTGAATTTTTGGTCGGACAGACAGCCCTTTCTGCATTTCGCGTAGATGCATTGAAGAAGCGCCTCTCGGAAATTGGCTTTGGCGATTGCGAAATTGACACCGCATGGGTGTATTTGTTGCAGACTTCTTCGGCTTTGACGGAAGAAGCTGTGGCGAAGGCTTGCACGCTTTTGGATGCAGACGCTTCTGCTCAGTTGCCGACCGATGGTATCTTCGTGGCACCGCGTTTGGGCACGATTTCTCCTTGGAGCTCTAAGGCTTCCGACATCTTCCGCTACTGCGGTGTTCGCGGCGTTCGCCGTGTGGAACACGCCATGTACATGAAGGTGACACGTGGCGGTGAAGTGCTTTCTCGTGAAGCCCTCGGCACCGAAGCGCTCAACATCCTTCACGACCGCATGATTGAAGGTGTTTTTGTGACCGACGAATTGCCGACATTCTTCGTGAATGCACGCCCGGCAAAGGGTAAGGTCTTTGATGTGCTCGGCGAAGGTCGCGATGCGCTCGTGCGTGCCAACAAGGAAATCGGCCTCGCAATGAGCGATCCCGAAATCGATTACCTTTACAACGCTTACACCAAGGCGCAGCGTAATCCCACCGATACCGAACTTACGATGTTCGGCCAGGTGAACTCCGAACACTGCCGTCACAAGATTTTCAATGCGCAGTGGATTATTGATGGCCAGGAACGCGATGCTTCGCTTTTCGGCATGATCAAGAATACCCACAAGCTTCACCCCGAAGGCACACAGGTTGCTTATAAGGACAATTCGGGCGTGATTGATGGTTTCCGCACGATGGCATTCCAGGCTGACCCGACGGACAACACTTACAAGTTCGCCGAAGATCAGATTGAAATGCTTATGAAGGTGGAAACGCACAACCACCCGACGGCAATCTCCCCCTATCCTGGCGCTGCTACGGGCGTGGGCGGTGAAATTCGCGACGAATCCGCTACGGGTATTGGTTCGCGCACGAAGGCTGGCATCTGCGGCTTCTGCGTGAGCGATTTGCGTATTCCTGGCTTCAAGCAGCCCTGGGAAAAGGATTACGCAGAACGTCCTGAACGCCTCTCCCCTGCTTTGAACATCATGATGGAAGGCCCCATTGGTGGCGCTGCATTCGGTAACGAATTCGGCCGTCCGCAGCTCTGCGGCTTCTTCCGTACACTTGAAGAAGAAGCATGCGGTAAGTACTGGGGTTATCACAAGCCCATCATGCTCGCAGGCGGCATGGGTAACATCCGTCACGATCAGGTGTTGAAGAAGGATGTGCCCTCCCACGTGCTCGTGGTGCAGATTGGCGGTCCTGCAATGCGTATCGGTCTCGGCGGTGGCGCAGCAAGCTCCATGGCTTCTGGTCAGAACGAAGCCAAGCTTGACTTTGACTCTGTGCAGCGCGGTAATGCAGAAATGCAGCGTCGTTGCCAGGGCGTGATTGACGCTTGCGTTGCATTAGGCAAGTCCAACCCCATTCTCTCGCTTCACGATATCGGTGCAGGCGGTCTTTCGAATGGTTGCCCAGAACTCGTGGAAGCAACAGGTGCTGATTTCGAACTCCGCAAGGTGCACAACGAAGAAATCTCCATGAGCCCCATGGAAATCTGGTGCTGCGAAGCTCAGGAACGTTATGTCCTCGCAATTCGCGCAGAAGATAAGCTCCTCTTTGAAAGCTTCTGCGAACGTGAACGTTGCCCTGTGGCCTTCATCGGTGAAACCCGTGAAGATGGTCGCATGGTGCTTCATGACGAACACTTTGACGACAATCCGATCGATATGGATATCTCCACCCTCCTCGGCAAGCCGCCCCGCATGGTACGCGACGTCAAGCACGTCACGCTCCCCGTGCAGCCGCTCACCTTGGACGGTATCACCCCTGCAGAAGCTTTGCAGCGCGTTTTGCGTTTCCCTGCAGTAGCGAATAAGACCTTCTTGGTCACCATTACTGACCGCACGATTACTGGTATGGTTCACCGTGACCAGATGTGCGGTAAGTATCAGCTCCCTGTGGCAGACCACGCACTCACCGTAACTGGTTATCAGACCACCACGGGTGAAGTAATGGCCACTGGTGAACGTACGCCGATTGCAATCGTTGATGCTCCCGCCTCTGGCCGTATGGCTGTGGGTGAAGCTATTCTTCAGCTCGCTTCCGCACCGATTGGCCCCATCGGCACCATCAAGCTCTCGGCAAACTGGATGGCAGCTTGCGGTGAAGAAGGTGAAGATGCACGCCTCTTTGACACGGTAGAAACCGTTGGTATGGACATCTGCCCGCGCCTCGGCGTCTGTATCCCTGTGGGCAAGGACTCCCTCTCTATGCGCACTGTGTGGACCGACTCTAAGGGTCAGGAACACAAGCAGGTGGGTCCGCTCTCCCTCATCGTTTCTTCCTTCGCCACGGTAACCGATGCGCGTAAGGACGTGACGCCCGATTTGAAGCCCGGTTTCTCTCGCTTGATGCTCGTGGACCTCGGCAATGGCAAGGATCGCCTCGGCGCCTCCACACTCGCACAAGTTTACAATCAGATTGGCGATGAAGTGCCTGACATGGACTGCGCAGAAGACGTTCGTGCCTTCTATGAAGCTATGCAGGAAATGGTAGAACAGCAGCTCGTCGCCGCTTATCACGACCGCTCTGACGGCGGCGTGGCAGTTACGCTTGCAGAAATGGCAATGGCTGGCGGCCGCGGTGTAGCAGTCAACCTCACGGGCAAGAACGCACTCGCAGCACTCTACAACGAAGAACTCGGTGCAGTCCTTCAGGTGGCAGAAGAAAATGCCGCAGCCGTAGAAGCAATTCTCGCAAAGCATGGCGTTAAGGGCGCTTGGATTGGTCTCGTGCAGGATGAGCCCGTCCTCCAGATTACCGTCAATGACGAACCCGCTTTGGACGAAACCCTCTGCGAAATCCGTAAGGCATGGTCCGAAACCACCTATCGCATGCAGGCACTCCGTGACAATCCTGACTGCGCAAAGATGGAATTCGATGTCGCAGGTCTTACCGACGATCCTGGCTTGAACTACAAGGTCACCTATCCCTTGAACGAACCTGCCGTTGAAAAGGTTACGCCCGCACCGAAGATGGCAATCCTCCGCGAAGAAGGCGTCAATGGCCACATTGAAATGGCTGCAGCCTTCACCCTTGCTGGTTTTGAAGCAATCGACGTCCACATGACCGACCTTCTTGAAGGCCGTATTAACCTCGATGACTTCAAGGGCTTGGTTGCTTGCGGTGGCTTCTCTTACGGTGACGTGCTCGGTGCTGGTTCGGGTTGGGCGCGTAGCATCCTCTTCAATGCAGAGCTCAAGGAAATGTTCCGCAAGTTCTTTGAACGTCCTGACACCTTCACGCTCGGCGTTTGTAATGGTTGCCAGATGGTTTCTCAGCTCAAGGACATCATCCCTGGTGCTCAGCACTGGCCGCGTTTCGTGCGTAACAACTCTGAACAGTTTGAAGGTCGCTTCTGCACCCTCGAAGTATTGGAATCGCCGAGCGTCCTCCTCAAGGGCATGGCAGGTAGCCGCCTCCCCATCGCAGTGGCACACGGCGAAGGCCGCGTTGCATTCGAAAACGAAGCCGATGCAGCCAAGGCAACTCAGGCACTCCGCTTTGTTGATGGCAAGGGTCAGCCCACAGAAACCTATCCCTGGAATCCCAATGGCTCTAAGGGCGGTCTCTGCGGCTTCACCTCTGAAGATGGTCGCGCAACGATCCTCATGCCGCACCCTGAACGTAGCTTCCGCTCCATCCAGCTCTCCTACGATGACGGCACCTTTGGTGCTGGCGAAGAAGGTCCTTGGATGAAGCTCTTCAAGAACGCCTACGCCTTTGCTACAAAGCAGTAATCGTAGACGACAAATAAAGCACATGAGACGCTCGCCCCTCCGAGCGTCTTGTGTTTCCAAATCATATTATATGAATTTATCCCACTTTTGTACTAATTTTGGAGAAATGCAATAGTACAAAATGCATAACCCCATACTAATTTTTTGGAATGCAATTTAACCCCGAAATAATCTATTAGAAATCAATTACATATGAATGCAAAACGGCTCCCAAAAAATAGTACAATCATCTGAAAAAAATGATATCAATGGTTTTGAAGCGAAAACCAATGGAACTGAAAAAACAACTCGGCTAGGATGTCAATCGTGAGCAATTGAGGTGTTTGTGGATGACGATTGAATTGGGCCTACGCGCTATTACAAGCGTCAAGGAAATGATGCAGAGGCCGAGAAGTGGTTGAAGCGTGCCGAGGATAACGGCTTAAGAGTTTCGCATCCTTTTTCGTTTTTTTGAGAACAAGCGTACTTAGTCGGATTTTTGGGAATAAACGCACTTAGGTAATGGCGAGGCTACAATAGAACACAAGAGCCGTCCCCATGGCAAGGAGTTGGATATACCATGGGAGTAGTGCGCGCAAGGCATTCCATTTCCCGCTTGCCGCAAGAAGTAATGAGAATAGAAAAGTAATGCCGACCGCAAAAAGCCCAAGAATGAGAAGTTCTAGGACACGAAAAGGGGCTGTTAAAAAAATCACACCAAGGCATGCGGAAGTGACGCCTGTAATTAAGAGGGCGGGGAGAAGGCCATCACGCCAAAAGCGTTTGGTGAGAAGGCCGATGGTAATCGCGTAAAAGAGGCTAACGAGAAGCAGGGATAGAAAGAGGTTGCTAATGAGTGGGAGCAACGAATAGGCATACGCATTTCCCCAAAAGAGTAAACAATTGCCAAGGATGATGGCAAAGAGTGCGAAGCCTCGTAAAGCAAACTTCGAAACGGGTTTCATAGGATGTGTTACTCAGGAAGATGTTGTTTCGCGAGGGGAACGTAGCCAGTCTTTTCAATAAGTTCTTGTCCTGCAGCGGAGAAGAAGAAGTTCACGAGTTTTTGGGTGTTTTCGGAGCGTGGTCGCACGGTAATAATGCCAAAGTCACTCAGCAAGGGATAAGAACCGTTTTGAATATTCTCAGTCGTTGGGGCAATTCCATCAATAGAAAGAAGCTTGATATCGCCATTCTTGAACATCTCTTCTGTGAAGTAGCGGAAGGAGAACCCAATAGCTTCGTGATGATTGCGATAGGCTGCGACATCGTTGATAATGCCACCCATACCTCCAAGACGATCTTCACGCAGGGGAGGCATAATGGGAATATCTCCCATAAACCGTTGTAAACGCGTTTGACTACCACTACCTTCATTGCGCTGGAAGGGTTTTATGGCGCCTTCCCATGCCAGATTTAAAGCCTCCCAATGGGTCACCTTCCCCGAATAAATCGCACGGATATCATCCTGAGAGAGGTTATCCACAGGATTATCCCGATGAACAAAGAAAACAAAAGCCTCTCGCGCAATGGGTGTTATTTGGTAGGTTAAATTGCGCGCGCGTGCGTCTTCCTCTTGTTGTTTGGAGGGCGCAGGACTAAAAATGAGGTCCACGTCACCATTGAGCAACATTTTAAAGGTCCAATCAGAACCACTCGTTGTCGCATGAATGTCTGCATTGGGTTCACAGAGCGACCGCAATGCCCCCGCGTAAAGTGGATAAAGCGCGTAAGCACCTGAAATACGAGGCAAATCCCCACGCAGAAAGTACTGCGGCTCAGCCTCAACCCATTTGGCGAGAGTGTCTGCCCTAAAGGGACTATACTGGTACCAATTAATCTCATCAGAGAGTTGGCGATGGCGGTCAACGGTATACCAACGGTGTAATGGGCAGGCCACCAGAACGAATACCGCACCTAAACTGATGAATAACATCACCTTTCGCATTCGGATTCGCTTTGCACATTTAAGTAAATGGGCGCTATAAAGCGAAAGAAGAAAAAGAAACCATGCGATCAACATTACGCCTTGGTGATACAAACCAAAGGCAATGATAAGTGAACCACAACCCCAAACAAAAATACCTCCTGCGAGAAGAACAAGTTCGCGAATCGTAATCCACACGTAATACCAAAAGGAACGCTTTCTCATGCCTTCATGTTAACATATCTCATCGACATTTACACCCTACTGTTTTAACTTTATCTCATTTTGTACTATTTTTTGTGCGTCGCAAAACAGGTTGCCCTGAAATAGTGGTGTCGCAAAATAATTTTCGCAAAATAGTACATATTTTATGAATTTATCCCACTTTTGTACTAATTTTGGAGAAATGCAATAGTACAAAATGCATAACCCCATACTAATTTTTTGGAATACAATTTAGCCCCGAAATAAGCTATTAGAAATCAATTACATATGAATGCAAAACGGCTCCCCAAAATAGTACAATCATCTGAAAAAATGATAATATTATAATGTGACAAGCAATGAATGTTATGATGTAATATTTAATGGATGTCATGATGTGGTGACAATAGATGTCATGATGTGATATGTGATGAATCTCGTGCTGTGGTGACAATAGATGTTATAATGTAATAAGCAATGGAACGCGCCATCTTACATATTGATATGGATGCCTTTTATGCTGCGATTGAACAACGGGATCATCCCGAGTGGCGCGGCAAGCCAGTCATTGTAGGTTCGCCTCCCAATCAGCGAGGGGTCGTTTCAACGTGTTCCTATGAAGCGCGACGCTTTGGTGTACATTCAGCGATGGCTTCTCGAGAAGCATTTGAACGTTGTCCAGAAGGCATCTTTGTGCGTCCAAGAATGGAACACTACGAGGCCATAAGTGAAGAAGTTTTCAAGATTTTCAACGCCTTTACGCCATTGGTTGAAGGGTTAAGTGTAGACGAAGCCTTCTTGGATGTTACGAGTGTACAGCGCCTCTTCGGTTCGCCCATTGAAATTGCACAACAGATTAAGCAACGCATTGCAAGCGAGATTGGAATCACGTGCAGTATTGGCATCGCGAACAATAAGTCGTTGGCAAAGATCGCGAGCGAAGAAAAGAAACCCAATGGTCTCTTTGAAGTGCCGCGTGAACAACAAGCGATGCTCACATGGCTCGGCCGTAAACCGCTCAAAGTCTTGTGGGGTGTAGGCCCTAAATGTGCCGAAGCACTCGCAAGTATTGGCCTTAAAACTGTACGAGATTTACAATCTGTGGAGCCTCAAAAACTGCAAGAAGTCGTCACCCCTCTCGTAGCAGAACATCTACTTGCGCTCGCTTTTGGTAAGGATGTGCGATCAGTTCAAACAACTCATGTAGATAAAAGCTATTCACGTGAACACACTTATGTTGAAGACACTTTAGATGTGGAAGATTTAAAGCGACAATTGCTTTGGATTTCTCAAGATGTTGGGCGGCGTTTGCGTGAGGCGGGTGTTTGGGCACGGACAGCACGTATTAAGATTCGTTACACAGGTTTCCGTACCATCACGCGACAACTCACCTTTCATGCGCCAGTATGCGATGATTTTGCATTGCGTGACGCTGCTTGGAAACTGCTTGACCAACACCTCGAGCCGTCTATTCCTGTCCGCCTCATCGGCTTTGGCGCAGACAATCTAACCTCCTCATCCTCTCCCTACGATGAGGACGATCTCTTTGCACAACTCTCAGGAGAAGCACATCCACGCGCAAAAGAGGAACAACTCTCACACACCCTTGATTCCCTGCGTCAGCGTTTTGGCAACGCAATCACAGACGCAATTAATCTAAAATAACGTCCTAATTTTATCCTTAACTATAAAAGAATGCGCTCTGCAATGAGCACTAAAATATGATATACTGTTGAGATTAACGTAATTAAATACGGAGTTGAACTGATGGAATCCTCCCCTATGGATATTGCTTACGGCGAAGACGTCTTCAATGAAAAGGCAATGCGCGAGTATCTTGCAAAGGATACCGTTGAGGCATTGTTGCACACAATGAATGACCGTGCGCCCTTGGATCCCTCAATCGCAAATGAAGTGGCTCACGCGCTCAAGCAATGGGCAATGGCTCATGGCGCCACCCACTTTACCCATTGGTTCCAACCCCTCACGGGTACGACTGCTGAAAAGCATGACGCCTTCTTTGAACCCGTTGGCACAGCAGAAACGATTGCTCGCTTCTCTGGCAAGAACTTGATTATGGGCGAGCCTGACGCCTCAAGTTTCCCTTCTGGCGGTTTGCGTTGCACCTTTGAAGCCCGTGGCTACACTGCGTGGGATGTGACCTCTCCTGCCTTTGTAAAGCGTCATCCGAATGGTGCTACGCTCTGCATTCCTACGGTTTTCTGTTCTTACACAGGCGAAGTGCTTGATAAGAAGACGCCGCTTTTGCGCTCAATGCAGGCAATTGATAAGGCTGTCCGCAAGTTGATGGCTTGCTTTGGTGAGCCTGACGGTCACGCTGTGATTACCCTCGGTGCAGAACAAGAGTATTTCTTGGTTGACAAAGCACTCTATCTCAAGCGCCCTGACTTAATGCAGTGCGGCCGCACGCTTTTTGGCGCACCGCCGGCTCGCAATCAGCAGTTGGAAGATCACTACTTTGGTTCTATCAAGCCGCGCGTGCTCTCCTTTATGGAAGAAGTTGAACGCGAACTTTGGCGCCTCGGCATCCCTGCAAAGACGCGCCACAACGAAGCTGCACCTGCACAGTTTGAGCTTGCACCGATGTTTGAAGAGCTCAATCTCGCGGTAGACCACAATATGTTGGTTATGGAAACCTTGCGTAATGTCGCAGATCGCCACGGTTTGGTTTGCCTCCTTCACGAAAAGCCCTTCGCAGGCGTTAATGGTTCTGGCAAACACAATAACTGGTCTGTCGCTTACAATGGCAAGAACCTCTTGGATCCTGGCAAAAATCCTCAGGACAATGCCATCTTCCTCTCGGTGCTCGCCTCCGTGATCCGCGCAATTGACCTCCATGCAGACATGTTGCGTGCCTCTACTGCACACTTTGGCAATGACCATCGTTTGGGCGCGTTGGAAGCTCCGCCTGCAATCATTTCCATCTTCCTCGGCGATGAACTCACTGAAGTTATCAATCGCATTGAACAAGGTGAAAGCGCAACAAGCGCAAATGGTAAAGGTGGTAAGCTCCGCGTAGGCGTGGACACACTTCCTCCTATCCCGCGTGACACTTCTGATCGTAACCGCACTTCGCCTTTTGCCTTTACTGGTAACAAGTTTGAATTCCGTGCACCGGGTTCTTCGCAGAACTGCTCGGGTGTCTGCATGGCTCTCAACACCATCGTGTCGGAATCCATTGACTACTTGGCAGACGAAATTGCGAAGTTGCCGAAGGAATCCTTCCACGAAGGTCTTGAAGGCATTATTCAGCGTATTATCCGCGAACACGGACGTGTCATCTTCAATGGTGATGGCTACTCCATCGCATGGGTCAATGAAGCTAAGGAACGCGGACTTCCTAACCTCCGTACGGTTCCTGAAGCGCTTGCAGTCCTTCTTGAAGAAAAGAATCTCGACCTCTTCGCAAAACGTGGCGTGCTCTCTCCGACAGAAATGCGTTCTCGTTATGATGTCTTCTGCGCAGAATACGCACGTAAGGTTCGCTTAGAAGGCAAGGTCGCGCTTGAAACAGCACGTAGCATCATTGAGCCTGCGGTCATGGAAGAACTCGGTGACCTCGCACGCATGATTTGTGATGCACAAAAGGCTGGCCTCACCGCTGGTCTCAAGAGTCTTACCGAAAAGGCTAATACTATTGGTTGTGGCTTAGACGAACTTCATACTGGCTGTGAAGAATTGGAAGCAGCCTTAGATGCTGATGAGCACGCTATCCTCCGTGCGATGACGACGCTCCGCACCACGGCAGACGCGCTTGAAACCATTACACGTGATACGGCATGGCCGCTTCCTAAGTATCGAGAACTCCTTCAGATTCACTAATCTGTGGACTTCCTCCTTAAAAAGACGCTCACACGAGCGTCTTTTTACTTTTTAGCATCTGCACTTTCATGAGTAAGAAGCTACAAAAACAGGGTGAAATGCAAGACAAATTGCGCAGGCGGGTGGGGAAAACATTGAAAATTTTCATGCGGCTCCTTCTTGTTTGATTTGTGATGAACGTGGGTAATGAGCAAGTTTATACTGGAGAATCGCGATGTCTTTGGCTATTAGTCGAGAAAAGTCGGTAGTCTTTGGATAGAAGCGACGGATAAGACGATTAGAGTTCTCAACATATCCCTTTTCCCAAGCTGCATATGCATGTGTATAAAAGAGCATCGCTCGTGTAATTTTCTCAACCTTCTTGGTGTCCGTGAACTCTGTCCCGTTGTCGGTTAAGATATGGGTAATAGTAATACCTTTTTCGGTGGTTTCTTTCACAATTGATCGTAAGGCTCGATGCACAGTTTTGCGTCTTAAGTCATTTATTTTTCGTATGAATATGAATTCCTTGTGGCCAGGATTTGCTAATACAAGTAAGCCGCCTTTACCCTTAGTGCCAGAAACGACCAAATCCATCTGAAAGTAACCGATAGGCTTTCCTTCGCGAACTTCTTTGGGCAGGTGTTCAATTGTACGCTCAGGCTTATGGTTTTTAGCGACTTCAATATCTTTTTTCTGCTTTCTATGGTGATATTCTCGATAATACTTAGTGAAGGCCTCGCTTGAAGCAAGCGTAGTCGTAGCATGGTAATAGATTGTTCTAAGAGAAGGAGTTCGCCCTTTCCATTCGGGGTGTTCATTTAACATCATTTGATATGCTGCCGGGATGGAACGCCACTCCTCGAGATACTCTTCGAATTGTGTTACGAAATGGTTTGTTATCTTCATGCGCGCCCCCTTATTTGAGGCTAGCAATATCGTATTCTGCTCTGCGAGATCTGCGCTATAAGGGAAATACTGATAACGATGTTCAAGTGGCAAGTACATGCAGAAAACGCCTTCTGAACATCCATGCTTAAGTTCATAGCGTAAGGTTGACTCTGGAATAGCCAGCTGTTTTGCGACCTCTCTAACGGAGAGATGTGTTCGACTATCAATCATCTGATTCCATTTTCGTTCAATAATTAAACGACTTGCATACACAGTGTGTTTAGATTTGGTATTCTTTTGCACGTCAGTATTCCTTCCTTTGTTATTTTTCGCAACACAAATCATAGCAGGAATACTGACATTTTTCATTTTTCCGCGCCGCCCCCCGGGGGGCG
>JAZRAG010000006.1:0-23167 GCA_045634445.1 Candidatus Spyradenecus sp.
GGTGGGCGTTTTTGGAGGGGTGAAAGCGTGAATTTTGGGTGTTTTCGGACTTTCGTTTTTTGTGTTTCCCATGATAGGAGGATATTGCGCTCGTGTGGGACATTTGGTATACTTTAATATGACAGTTGGGGACTCTCTCCAACGAAATCGGTATTTTATACAGAGGTAACGATGATGTACAACAACGAAAAGCGTGAACACCAGTTGATTATCACCAATGGCTGGACTTTGATTTTGCCGGCGTTGGTTTTGGGCCTTGGCGGCGGTTGCGGCCTTTGCCACATTGATGGTTTGTGTTGGCTGGGCTATGCGTGGTTTAGCCTCTGCATGGTCTTTGTGCTCTTCATGTTGTGGTTCTTCCGCAATCCCACTCGCGTGGCGCCTGTGGGCGAAGAAAACATCGTTTCTGGCGCTGAGGGTACGGTGCGTTCGGTGCAGTATGTGACCGAGGATGACGGCTCTCCTGCGAGCGCAGTGGTGAAGGAATTCTTCCCCGGTCAGCGCGCAGTGCGCATCTCCACCTTCCTTTCGCCGCTTCATGTGCATGTGAACCGCCTTTCGATTGGCGGCATTGTGAAGTTGTGCGAATATCGCCATGGTAAGCACCTTTTGACGATGGATGAACGCTCCAGTCTCTACAATCAGCACTCTGTGATCTTGGTGGAAGACAACGATGGATTGCGTTGCTTGCACAAGCAGATTACGGGCCCTGTGGTGCGTCGCGTGGTCTTCTGGTTGGATCAGGATCAACCCGTGAAGCGCGGTGGTATCCTCGGTATGATGAAGTTTGGTTCCCGCATGGATATTTGGTTGCCTGCTGACCGCGTGGAAGTCTGCGTGAAGCCGGGCGATCCTGTGGTGGCTGGTGAAACGATCATCGCAAAGCGCAAGTAATCGCGGAGGTACGTATGAAGAAGATTTTGCACATTAAGAAGCCTTCGAAGCGTGCCGCTGGGATGGGCTTTGTGAACTCCATCACCTCGGCTGCATTGTTGTGCGGCGTGATGAGCGTGCTCTTTTCTGCGTCGGGTAATTTCTACATGGGCGCATTGCTCATCTTGGGCGCAATGATCCTCGATGGTCTCGACGGCACGACTGCGCGTTTGCTCAAGGCAGAATCGCAGTTCGGCGCTGAATTTGACACCTTCGTGGATATCACGGCCTTTGGTCTCGCGCCTGCGATGTTGGTCTACTTCTACCTCTTCCACGATTTCGGACCGCTCACGAGCCTCGGCGTGCAGACGGGTCATGGCATTCACACCTTGGGTGCGCTTTTGGGTGTGGCGATTGTCCTCTCTGGCGCATTGCGCTTGGCGCGTTTTAAGGTGGTGGATACCGACCACGGTATGGGCGGTTACACGGGCATGCCGATTACGGTGAATGCCCTCTGCCTCGCGGGCATTATCCTCTTTATTGAAGCCTGGAAGAAGGGCTACGGCGCCGACACGCTTCCTGCGTGGGTCAATCTCCAGGACGGCGGCTGGCTCTCTTGGGTGATGTACATCAACTGCATCATCTGCCTCCTCCTTCAGGTCTCGCCCTTTAAGTATCCGAAACCCACGAATACCCCAGTGGGTCAGTTTATTGGCGTCTTGGCCTTCTTGGGCCTCTTTATCGGACCGAAGACTGCAGTCATCAGCTGCTGCTACCTCGTCCCTGTGACCCTTTTCTTCATTTATATCGCACCCTTCTGGTTCACGCTCAAGAAGCGTTGGATGGCCAAGCGCCAAGCCGCGTAAGTGTGCTCTTTAGTTGAAAAACAATAAAAACCGATGAACGTAACTGAAAAAATCCTTCACGCACACCTTGTCTCCGGAAACCCCGTAGCAGGCGAAGAGGTGGCGATTCGCATTGACCAGACTTTAACCCAAGATGCCACGGGCACGATGGCCTACCTCCAGTTTGAGAGCATGGGCCTTGATCGCGCCAAGACCGAAGTCTCCGTGAGCTATGTGGACCACAATACCGTCCAAATCGGCTTCGAAAATGCCGATGACCACGATTATCTTCAGAGCGTGGCCCAAAAGTACGGCGTGATCTACTCCAAGCCTGGTAATGGTATCTGCCATCAGCTCCACCTCGAACGTTTTGGTAAGCCGGGTAAGACGCTCATCGGTTCTGACTCTCACACGCCCACGGGCGGCGGCATTGGCATGGTCGCTATCGGCGCAGGCGGCATTGACGTGGCTGTCGCAATGGGTGGCGGCGCTTACAACATCGCATGGCCCAAGGTCGTCGGCATTCGCCTTACGGGCGAACTCTCCCCTGGCGTTTCGGCAAAGGACGTCATCCTCGCCGTGCTCCGTCGTTTTGGTTCGAAGGGGAATGTCGGCAAGGTCTTTGAATACTACGGTCCTGCTTTGGCAAAGCTCGATGTGCCGAGCCGCGCTACAATCACCAATATGGGCGCAGAATTGGGCGTGACGACCTCTGTCTTCCCCTCTGATGCCGTGACCAAGGCCTTCCTTGAAGCACAGGGCCGTGGGGAAGATTGGACGGAGCTCACCGCTGATGACGAATCCTACGATGAAACGTGGGAACTCGACCTCTCCGCACTCGAACCCCTCGCCGCCGCACCGCATAATCCTGGTAATATCGACACCATCGCGCAGCACGTGGGCGAAAAGGTGCACCAGATTATGATTGGTTCTTGCACCAATTCCTCCTATCGTGATATCAAGACGGTCGCGCTCTTGCTCAAGGGTAAGCAGATTCATCCCGATGTGGAAGTCGGCATCGCTTGCGGTTCGAAGCAGGTAGTGCGTATGCTCGCAGATGAAGGCCTCTTGGGTGAACTCATCGCATCGGGTTGCCGTATCCTTGAAAACGCTTGCGGCTTCTGCATTGGCGCTCACATGAGCCCCTCCACAAACGCTGTCTGCTTGCGCACAAGTAATCGCAACTTCGAAGGTCGCTCGGGTACCCAGTCCGCGAAGGTCTACTTGGTTTCTCCCGAAACCGCTGCAGCCTCTGCCCTCGCAGGTGCATTCGCAGACGCACGTCAATTGGAAGTGCCCGCAGTACCGATGCCGTCTGCTTTCACTATTGATGACGGCATGTTCCTCTATCGCGAAACCGCTGGCGTCGGCGTCCCTGGCACTGAAATTAAGCGCGGTCCCAATATCGGCGAAGTGCCCCCTGGCAAGCCGATGGACGAAACGCTCCAAGGCGTCGCAACCGTCAAGGTGGGTGACAAGATTACCACCGACCATATCATGCCCGCAGGCGCTCGCTTGAAGTATCGTTCGAATATCCCTGAGTACGCAAAGTACGTCTTCGAACACACCGACCCCGGCTTCTACGCCGCCGCAAGCGCGAATCGTGACGCTGGCAAGGCCAATGTCATCGTGGCTGGCGAAAGTTATGGTCAGGGCTCTTCCCGCGAACACGCAGCCCTCTGCCCGATGTACCTCGGCGTGCGCGCTGTGATCGCAAAGAGCATCGAGCGCATCCACCGCGCTAACCTCATCAATTTCGGCATCGTTCCCTTCGTCTTCGCTAACCCCGAAGACTATGATCGCGTCGCACAGGGTGACTCCCTCGTCATCGAAGGTCTCCGCGCCGCAATCGAAGGTAACGGCACTGCCACCGTTAAGAATCTTACAAACAACAACACATTCGACGTGACAACCGAGTTGTCTGAACGTCAGAAAACCCTACTCCTTGCAGGCGGCCTCTTGGCGGCTGTCGCGCAGGGCCAGGCCTAAAGGAGCGAGCGCTATGAGCGACGCAAATACCAACGAGAGCTTCGGTTTTGACTTTGCCCCAGATTGGGCTCGTAAGTCGGCCGATGAGTATGTGAGCCGTTATCAGGGAAAGTCTTACGACGAACGTACCGGTCGTGAAGAGCGCCCCCGCCGTGAGGGTGGCTTCCGTGACCGTGAACGTCCTCCGCGTCGTGAGGGTGACCGCCCCCGTCAGCGTCGTGAATTCGGCGATGGCGAACGTCGCCCCCGTCGTGAAGGCGAAGGCCGCCCCCGCCGCGATGATCGCCCGCGTAATGACGCAGATCGTCCCCGTGAAGGTGCAGAACGCGCTCCTCGTCAGCCTCGTGGCGAACGCCCCCCACGCCGTGAATTCGTGAAGCCTTTGGATGCAGATTTGCGCATTTTGCCCAACCAAAAGAACTTGGGCATGATCATCAAGACGCTCCAGGCTACGCACATGGCTTATCCTGTGAAGAAGTTCGTGAACCTCTTCTTGGACAATCCGCAGGCCTGCTTGGCACGTTTTGAAGCAAAGCCCAATACCGACACCGTCTTCTGGACCTGCAAGGCCTGCGGTTTCGTGGCATTGAGCGAAGCAGACGTCGTCGCACACGTGATGTCGGCTCACCTCGCAGATGCCTTTGAAATCACCGAAGAAGCTTGCGATGCCCCTTCTGGCACCTTCCCCTGTGTGGCAAAGTGCACTATCACCGGTGAATGGGTCGGCGCTCCGAATCATCACAATTACAAGCATCGCGTGGCTGAACTCGCCGCTCGCGTGGGCATGTCTGAAAAGGACTACCTCCGCACCATCGAAATGTGCCGCGATTCCGAATCGGTCGAAGCATGGAAGCAGACCGAAACCACGCGCACCATCTTTAAGTTGAAGCAGGCTGAAGCGCCTGTGGAAGCGCCCGCTGCTGAAGGCGAAGAAGCCCCCGCAGAACCCGCTCCTGACACGCGCCCCGCTTACAATCGCGACCAGGCTGAAGCCATCTTCCGTCGTGATGTATTGCCGAGCATGATTGCTTCTGCAAAGCATGTCGTGGTGCCTGTCTCTGTGGCACAGGCTTCGCCCTCTTTGCCCTTGAAGTTACTCTTGAAGAACACGCTCCGCGATGAACAGCGCTATCCGCGCTCGCTCTTCTTCGCATTGCGCGGTGCTTTCCGCCATCGTAAGTTCTCCCTCTTCCGTGGTAATGACGCTCGCGGTCCTGAATTCGTGGCCAATATGACGCCCACGCCCTTCACCGCAGAACACGTCGTCCGCGAACTCGCTGAAGCGTTGAAGTATGTGACAGAACATCCCCTCTGCACCCGTGCAGAATTGATGGCCGCTTTGCGTGAAACGCTCGCAGACATGGATATCAACATCGTCGCGCGTCAGCTCGCTTTCTTGTTCTCAAAGGGCCACATTGTGGAATACTACAACGGCGTGCTCGCAATGCCTGAAGCCAATCCCCGTTTCCGCAAGCTCCCCGAAGAGATGAAGCGTGAACGTGAAGCCGCTGGCGTTGAACCCGCTAAGGCTGAAGCCCCCGCAGAAGAAGCCGCTCCTGAAGCACCTGCTGAAGAAGTCGCTCCCGCTGAGGAAGCTCCCGCTGTTGAAGTTGCCCCCGAAGCCCCCGCTGAAACTGAATCTTCCGAAGCCTAAGGAGATGACCATGAAACTCTGTGATGTCGCAAAGTCCGTTAATGGTACCGTTGATGCAGAAAAGGCGGATGTCGAAATCTGCGCAATGGCAAGCCTCTTGGAGGCCCGTGAAGGGGATATCTCCTTCTTGGCTAACCAAAAGTATGCTTCACAGATGAAGGATACCGCAGCTTCTGCAGTGTTGGTCGCAAAGGACTACACTGGCGAAACGAATGCTGCGTTAATCCGCGTGGAGGACCCGAATAAGGCGTTCGCTTCGCTCGCACCGATTTTTGGCCCCAAGCCTGTTGTGCGTGAACCCGGTGTCCACGTGACTGCCGTCATTGGCGACAATGTCACCTTGGGTAAGAATATCTACATCGGCCCGCATACAGTCATTGAAGATGGCGTTGTGATCGGTGATAACACCATCATCGACGGCCTCGTCTTCATCGCTCAGGATGTGAAGATTGGTAAGGACTGCCATATCTATCCGCAGGTGAATATCCGCGAATCCTGCATCTTGGGTGACCGCGTGATTCTCCATGCTGGCGTGAAGGTCGGCTCCGATGGTTATGGTTATACGATTGAAATCAGCGCTCAGGGTCCTGTGATTACCAAGGTGCCGCAGATCGGTATTGTTGAAATCGGCAATGACGTTGAAATCGGCTCGAATACCTGTATTGACCGCGCACGCTTTGGTCGTACCCGCATCGGTGACTGCGTGAAGATTGATAATCTCGTGCAGATTGGCCACAATGTTCAGGTCGCGCCCTTCGTGGGCATCATCGCTCAGGCAGGTATCGCAGGTTCTGCTAAGATTGAAACCGGTGCCCTCATCTGGTCGCAGGCAGGTATCGCAGGCCACCTCACGGTGCATGAACGCGCTCAGGTTGGTCCGCAGGCTGGCGTAAAGGAAGACGTCCCCGAAGGCGAATACGTCCTCGGTACGCCCGCAATGCCGAAGCGCGCCTTCGCGCAGTCGCTCCTCTTGTCGCGTCAGGTTGATAAGCAGAAGGCGAAAATCGCTGACCTCGAAGCGCGCCTGAAGGCAATCGAAGGTAAGTAAAACGATGCTCTGGCGCTCGCTGTGCGATCGTTTTATTGACATTTACAACCCGGCACGGCGTAAGGCCGTCCGGGTTCTCTTCACCGTATTGGTGATCGTGGCGTGGTGTTGGATGTTATTTCGTTAAGAAAGGCGATATTGAAAATGGCTTTCAATTATATCTCTGCTGGTGAATCGCATGGCCCTTGTTTAAGTGTCATCGTAGAAGGCGTCCCCGCAGGTCTCCCATTAACAGCTGAAATGCTCGCTGAAGACCTCGCAAAGCGCCAATTGAAAGCTGGTGCCGGCGGTCGTATGGCCATTGAAACCGACCGTGCAGAAATCCTCGCTGGCGTTATGCAGGGCGTCACCACGGGCGCGCCTATCGCTTTACAAATCAATAATAAAGACCACGCCGCATGGAAGGGGAGAGACGTCCCCGCGTACACCACCGCGCGTCCGGGTCACGCAGATCTCGCCGCGTGCGTAAAGTATGGCTTCAATGACATCCGCCAAGCCCTCGAACGCTCCAGTGCGCGTGAAACCGCTTGCCGCGTAGCAGTGGGTGCCATTGCGCGTCAATTCTTGGCAGCCTTTGGCATCAAGGCGCGTTCGTATGTCGCCGCCCTCGGCGCTGTGCCTGAAGCTCAGGTCAATGAGTGCGACGCCTTCACCTTCGCAGAAACCTCCGAAAGTCGCGCCCCGTCCCAAGCGCAAGAAGACGCTTACACCAATGCGATTCATATCGCAAAGAGCAAGGGTGAAACCCTCGGTGGCGTCATTGCCCTTGAAGTGACAGGGCTTCCTGTGGGCTTAGGCTCTTATGTTACGCCTGACCGCCGTTTGGATGCACGTCTCGCCGCCGCAGTCATGTCTGTGAATGCGATCAAGGGCGTAGAAATCGGCGATGCCTTTACGGGTGCAGCCACCCCTGGTAGCGAACTGCACGATCCGATTGTCCGCGATGAAGCTGGCCGTATTGTGCGTCCGACCAATCGCTGCGGCGGCGTAGAAGCAGGGATGACTACGGGGCAGGCATTGCGTCTGCGTGTCGCGATGAAGCCGATCCCCACCACCATCATTCCGCAGAAGAGCACCGACCCCGCCACTGGCGAAGCCGCAGACACCACCTACGAACGCTCCGACACCTGCCCCGTGCCGCGTGCCTGCGTCGTTATTGAAAGCGTCGTTCTGATTGAACTCGCCAATGCCCTCATCGAAAAACTCGGTGGCGACAGCCTCAATGAAATGCTCCCCCGCTTCAAAACCCTCCCCACACCCGACACCATCCGCCTTACCCCAGACCCTAAAATCTTCTGGCCCTAAGCGAGGGTAAATATGAGAGAAAACAAGAGTGGCATCTCCACTCTTGTTTTTTATTCCCCGCCTCATGCACCACGCCCACCGTGTGTCCTCGCATCGCGTGTGTTTTAAGGAGCGCAGCTCCGCCCGTTCCTCGGGCTTCAGCCCGTGGCGAGGCTTTCCACACCGTGTCTCCAGTCGCGCCGCGCGCTCCCACACCCTCGCCGTGCTGTACCCGCTGCCATCGCTCCTCACCTCATGTGCCACGCGCATCGCGCGTGTGTCTTAAGGAGCGCAGCTCCGCCCGTTCCTCGGGCTTCAGCCCGTGGCGAGGCTTTCCACATAGTGTCCTCAGTCTCGCATCGCGCTCACCGGTTTCAGCCCGTGGTGAGCTTTTCTTGTTTTCCCATAGGTGGATTTGTTAAAATGCGCATATGCAGGATAACCGCTATCGTCTCTCTGGGTATGATTACTCCACCGCGCGTGCCTATATGGTGACGCTGAAGATGCATCCACAGGCTGAACCTCTCTCGGTCTTAGCCCCTGAGACAGAGCTTGGCATCACTTACACGCCGCTTACTGCTCCCTTTACAGAAGTAATCATCAAACGTCTCGTGGCCTATTTTCGAGGTGGAGTTTCTGTTCGGCGTTTTATTCTTATGCCGAATCATATTCATATTCTCTTCTATCTAAAGAAGGGGCCCGAACAGCGCCGCACAAATCTCATCATTGTCGTAGAGAAGTGCATTAAATTTCTGACGGAAGCCTATCACCAAATCCATGGTCCCTCCACCTTTCGTCCTTTAAACACCTCCTGGGATGATTCCATCGCCTTTACACCAGAGGCCGCTCGTCGAATGCGGCAGTATATCGATGAAAACCCCTTCCGTACACATCGTCGAAAGACTTCAGATTTCTGTAAGTGCCGTACCTATCATGCGAAAGATGGTCGTCAATGGTGGTACTACGGGAACCTCTCCCTCGTCAAACTTCCCACCATTCTTGCTGTCGAATGCTCGCGTAAAATCAGCCCTGGCGCCCCTCTTTGGAAAGAATGGCACACCGCCGCCGCTACGATTACTACCACAGGTGCAGGCATTGGCACCTTTATGAGCCCTTGTGAGAAATCTGTACAGACCACCATCCTCCAAAATGGCGGCTCACTCATCATTCTGTTACCACAAGGCATCTCACCCTACTGGCATCCAGGCGCAGAAATGGAAGCACTCTGTGCGCAAGGGCGCATTCTCTATCTTACGCCCTTCGCCTTTGAAGCCGCTCAAGCCTCCGCAAGCGAACTTTATCAAAGATGCCATGCCGGCGGCGGTCTCAAAGAACTCATGTCACAACTCGCGTGTAATATCCCCTCTCCACCGAGAGCGTAGGGGCTCACCACGGACATCCGTCCGATCAACGGACACTCGGCCTTCGCCCTCGCTTCTGACACGCATTACTCCTCACTCCTTTCTTCTCACTTCTCACTCCTTACTCCTCCCACCACGCGCAGCGTGTGTCTTTAAGGAGCGCAGCTCCGTCCGTTCATCGGGCGCAGCCCGTGGCGAGGCTTACCTCTACGCGTTTACAGACCCGAAAAGGGCGGTCATAGAAGAGAATGTCATTGACTTTCTATCTAAATCTCATTGACATTCTATTTAAATCTCATTGACATTCTATTTAAATGTCATTGACATTCATCTGTAAATGAGCCGCTTTTGATTAAATACCAGCCTTTCGCCCTCTGCCATCACCTTCCGCCTTGCTCCTATCCGCGAGCATAGCGAGCGTGTCCTTAGGAGCGTAGCTCCGCTCGTTCATCGGGCGCAGCCCGTGGGGTGGCTTTCCACACCGCATCGCGCATCTCACTCACCGGTTTCAGCCCGTGGCGAGCTTTTCTCTCTCTCCCACTCCTCTGTCGCCACGATTTTAATTATTACTTGACTTTCCCCTTCAAAAGGATTACACTCTATGCGAAACGTGGAGTAGCCCTTTTTAGCGGAGGGTGACTTCTGACTTTCAAAAAAACACAGTTAATGGAGCAGTGATATGAAACGATCATACACATACTTAAAAGGCCTGCTGACCCTTGCCCTGGCAGCATTTACAGGTTGGATGTGGGCAGCCGTTCCAGTGGCAACCTGGACCGACTTTAATACGCTGACAAGCGGTAGTTATACATTGTCAAAGGGTGATGGTAGTACGGTGAATTCCGATGGCTCCATTACACTTGCTGGCACGGGTCTTGAATTGACCTTTAGTGATGGCCAGCCGATGTATAACAATAACTCCATTACAGTGGTGATGGATGTTTCTAACGTTCCTAACAACGCAGTAATTGCGGATGTTACGAGCGGTGGGCAGAGCGCCAACCTTTACTACAACAGTACTGATGGTAAATTGTATCAGCGTGCTGGGACAACTGCGAACTTTGGTAGTTATGCGTGGACTCCTGAGCGTGCCACGATTACGTTTGCATATGGCGCTGGCGGTGGCAACACCACGGGTACGTCAACTTACATTGGCGAGACGGATGTTATCAATGCAGATGGCTTAAAGTGGACAGGTAACCGCAATGTTACAAAGCTTTCCATTCCTGCCGTTGGTATGACAGTGCACAGCCTCCGCATCTATGGCGCTAAGGTCAATCCTTTTATTGTGACTCCCTTAGAAAGTGAACAGGCTCAGATTGCTTCCACGGCATGGTTGGCTTCTTTCAATGGAGACTGTACTACTGAAGGTTGGATGACGAGCTTTGGTGGCGAACCGTTTGCTACGTTTGTTGATACGCCGAACGGTAAGGGTGGTAAGGTCGCGTCCGGTCAGCATCCTTATGCAGGCTTCCAGATTGCTAAGCCTTATACGATTGCTTACTACGCAGACATTTCGGGTGTGGCAGTGAGCGGTCAAGGTGCTGCATTGTTGGCATTTGGTCAAGGCGGTAATAATATCGTTTTGACGAAGACTGCTGCAAATAAGGTTGCCATTTTACGCACTGGTAACAAGATATTGGAAATTGAAGATGCTGACTTGGCGAAGTCGGGTTCGTACCACTTGTTCGTCTTTGGTACGGACGATAATGGCTCTTTCTTGTATGTAGATGGTACGAAGGTTACGGGTGAAGCACTTCCTGTTCCTGGCACTGGCTTCCAGATTGGTTCAATGTTCGGTGGTATCGGTGCCTATGTGCAGGCTTACAACACTATTGTTGACGAAGTGCGTGGTTATAGCGCCCTTCTTGATGATACGACTTTGGCAACCTTGAAGACGAAGTTCCCTGAATATCTTCCTCCTGCTGCAGAAGCAACGGTTGAAGAAGATGCGAAGTTCACGGAATTGAATCTTGTTGAAGGTGCTGACACGAATATCACGATTACGCTTAAGGATGGCGTAACGCTTGATATGGACAAGGCTCCGACATGCAACATGTTGACCATCATCAGCGAAGGTGCGGCAACTGTCACCACTTCTGTGGATGCTCCTTTCGCTAACGCCGCAGGCTTGACGCTCAGCGGTAATGCAGTGACCGTTCCTGCTAAGTTGCCTGCAACTGTAAGCATGGACGCTACGACAATCACGCTCGTGGGTGGTGAAACTGCTGAAAACTCGATTGAAGTAACTTCCGTTATTAACGTCGCCAATGGCAAGACCTTGAAGACCAAGGGCTATGTGAACCTTTCTTCTGCTAGCAATTCCATCGCTGCTGGCGGTACGCTTGAAGTGGTCTCTGGCGAAACAACCTTAAATGCTGCCGAACAGGGCATTAAGGGTACGCTTACCATTGACGCTGGCGCAACGTTGAAGAATGTTCGTGAAAGTGACGCATTGGCTTACAATACAAACGGTGTGGTGGTGAATGTTTATGGTACGCTCGATATGGGTGAAACCCGCTGGACGATTTTCGCCAACAACAACACAATCAATGCTTATGCCGGTGCAACGATTACTGGCGCAGGTCAGTCTGGCGCTGGCGCATTGGACGTTTGGGAAAAGGCGGATGGTGCCGTCGCTATCAATGTGCTTAAGAATGACAATGATGCAACCGATGTCACCATTTCTGCAACGATTCGCTATCGTGATGGAAAGACGAATTTCAACATTGCAGAGGGTATGACGGTTGTCGTTAATGGTTCTTTGTATAATGCTGGCGGCAAGTTGAATGTGACTGGTGCCGGTATTTTTGAAATTGCTGCAACGAGCGCAATCCCTGCAAATATCATCAACAGTGGCAAGATTACCTACACCGTTGATGCTGCTCCGACGAACACCATCACTGGCGCAGGCGTGACGACTGCAGATGGCATCACGTTGAATATGCTCGGTGCAACGCTCACCGATTACACGGGCACCTTCGCTGTTGCTAACAACGGCACCTTGATTCTCCCTGCTGGTAAGGAAGCCGGCGTGACGGTTGCTGAAGGTTGCACGTTGAGTCTTGACTTGTCGGTGGAACAGTTGAAGGGCCCTTACACGACCTCTGCAACGATTGATGGCGGCACGGTCATTTTCACCAAGAACAATGGTACTGAAGAAATCACTGAAGGTGTTGAAGGTGGTGCTTACACGCCTGCTGGTGCTGTGACGTACACGGTGGCTACCACCTCTTGGGATATTGCTCCTTTCGCTGGTGCTCGCGTAGTTGTCGACTTTGGTGGTACGACTGACCAGTCCGTGAACGTGAAGGAAATCTTGGGCGACGTGACCTCTATCGCATTGCTCACGGTTCGTGGTGCCAACGGCGGCGCGCTTGCTTGCGAAGGCGTGACGATTCCTGCTACGGATATCGAAACAGCGGTTACCGTTGACAGCTATAAGAATCAGTTCGGTGCGATTACCATCTATCCTGATGCTTCGCTTAAGTTGCACGCTGGTCAGGATGGTAACTTGACTTACGATGTTACCGGTAAGACTCCTGAAGCTGGTCAAGCACGTCCGAAGTTGATTGTTTCTGGTATTGAAGACAATGGCTGGGGTATGACGAATGACAAGGTCATCTCGAATGTAGACCTCGAAGTCGTCGGTGAAAAGCGCTTCTATCTGCGCACGTCAAAGATCGGTGACAATGTCGCCTTGATTTCGAATGTCACTGGTGACGCCTATGTCGGTATGGAAGGCTCTGAAGTGACCTTGATTGGTCTCTCGGGTTCGGGTGACTTCTATGCAGGTAACCACTGGAGTCCTGAAGCAGGCGCAGTGACCATTAATCTCCCTGCTGGCGCTGAAAACACCTTTAATGGTGACTTCGGTCAGAAGTTGAGCGGCAGCCTCACCGTTTCTGGTGCAGGTAAGCTCACGCTTGCTGGCGACAACACCTATTCTGGTGGTACCACGATCAATAACGGTGCAACGCTCGTCGCTGCTTCTGCTACCGCCCTCGGCACGGGTAACGTGACCAATAGCGGCACGCTCGAACTCAATGCTGCTGACGCTGAAGCTACGCTCGCTCAGGTCATCTCTGGCACGGGTGCTGTCAATGTGAAGGCTGGCTCTTGGGCATTGACTGCTGCAAATACTGGCAATAAGAATGTCACAATTGAATCGGGTGCGATGGTTGACATTTCCTCCGAAAATGCTCGTTTGGGTTATGAAGGTCAAGCGAGTGGAAGTGTTGTGACGGTTAGAGGTACATTGAAGGTTCGTGATTGGAACTGGGATACCAACAATTGCTTAGGGAAATTGGATCATAATCCGAATCGATTGATTATTGATGGTGGTAAGATTATCTTTACTGCGAATATAACAAGTCAACGTAAGGCCACCTTAAATGGTGATGTGACCTTTGAAATCAACGAAGACGTAATCTATACCGCACAGGAAGCTCATGCTGGTGATGGCAACTTGACCATTGACGGTTCTGGTACGTTGGCATTGACAGCATCTGATTCGTTAACTGCCAATAGTAGCGCAACTGTGACCATCAATGCGAATGCTACGTTGCAGGCTGCAGGCACGGGAACGAGCTTCTTCCGCACCGTTCTCGGTACGGGTAAGATTGTGATTCCTGAGAATACGGCTCTTGCTATTGGTGAAGCCACGAATTATACCGGTGAAACCAAGTCTGGTTTGAGCAACTTCGCAGGTACGATTGAAATCGCAGGTACCCTCGACCCTCGCTCTTGGGCAGCTAATCGCGGTGACTACACCATTGGTGCATGCAACATTGTTATGCAGGGTGGTGAAATTAAGAAGCTCTACGGCTCTGAACCCGCTAAGGTTGTAATTGCCGATGGCAAGACGCTCTCTGGCACGGGCACGATCTATGTCCCTGTCACCCTCAATGCTGGTTCTACCCTCGCTGGTGCTGTGACGGTGAATAACACTGTGACCATTGATGGTACGGTGAACATCACCCACGCTACGAAGGCTGATGATGTGGTCATTATCTGCAACAATGCTGCAGACATCATGGCATCCTTGCCTGCTAAGGAAGGCTTCAAGTACGTCGCTGATGGCAACACCATCAAGCTCGCACTTGCTCAGGTCACCGTGACGCTTCCTCCTGTTCAGAATGCAACGTGGTATTACAATGGTGTTGAAGTCTCTGGCTCCATCAAGGTTGATCCCAACCAGGAAGTTATCCTTACGGTTATTCCTCAGCCGGGCGATATCTATGTCTTCGCTGACGGCTCTGCTTCTAAGGAAGTGAAAGTCACTGTCGGAGATGCTGATGTGACCGTTAACGCAGAAGACCTCAACCTCCCTGAAGCGACTGCCGCTAAGGCTAAGATTGGTGACAAGCTTTACACCTCTGTGGGTGCTGCTTGTCAGGCGGCTGTCAATGGCGACACCATTAAGCTCCTTCAGAATCTTGAAATCGCTGAAACCAAGGTGATGAACTTTGTTGACAAGACCATCACGCTTGACCTCAATGGTACGGCGCAGACCGCAACCGCTGATCCTGCAATTAAGGTGACCGCCGGTACGCTCAACCTCATCAACAGCAGCGAGGAAGATGCTACAATCACGGCTCCTGGTGTTGTGATTCAGCAGGGTGTGAAGAATGCAGACCCTGTGACGGAAACTACGGTTGAAATCGGTGAAGGCGTCACCTTGATGTCCTACAAGTTGAATGGTGAAGATTACGATGGTGACAATGTTGTCCTCCTCTTTGGTAAGGCAACCTTGATCTCCGCTGGCGATCTCGTCACTTATTCTCAGAAGTATGCTGCTATCCAGGGTTCTGGTGGCGATACTGGCGCTAATACCTCCATCAGGATTAATGGCGGTTCTGTCAGCAGCTGGAACAATCACGCCATCTATCAGCCTCAGGCAGGCTCTGTGACCATCGAGGATGGTACGATTGAAGGTACGACGGGTATTGAAATGCGCGCTGGCACGCTCACCGTGACGGGCGGCACCATCAAGGCTACGGCAGAAGAATACTCCGTCAATAAGAATGGTAATGGCTCGACCGTCATCGGTGCTGCAATCGCAGTCTCCTCGCATGCAGGCGTGGAATCCATAACGGCAAACATCACTGGTGGTACGATTACTGCTGCTGATACCGGTAAGACGCTCGCGATTGTTCACACGATTGATGCAATGCCGCCTGCAATCTCCGCTACGATTGCCGCTAATACAATCGCGATGGATAATAAGGTTGAAGTTGATATCAGCGACTTGGAATTCAAGCCGAATGATGATGGTTCTTACGCCCTCGGAATGAAGGACAAGGGCGCGATCATCAAGAATAAATGGTACGAAACCCTCCAGGGTGCTATCGACGCAGCCGTATCCGGTGATAGGGTCATCCTCTTGGGCGATGTGGAAGCTTCTGAAATCATCACGATTGAAAAGGCTATCACGCTCGAAGGTAAGGGTAAGACCTTGACCTCCACGGCTGGCCGTGCAATCAACGTTGACTGCGCTGGCGAAGTGACGATCCAGGATCTCACGATTGTGGCTGCAGAACGTGCTATCAACATCATCAACCAGGCCGCTACGGTCACGTTGACGGGTGTGACGGCTACGGCTGACAATGTGGCCGTGATGATTGCAACCTCCGCTGGTGCTGCTGAAGTCTCCATCGATGGCTGTGAGTTCACGGGCTTGTCTGTTGTCGGTGTCTACGGTGCTGGTGCAGATGTGACCATCGCTAACTCCACCATCGCGAACGTGGATGCTAATGAGATCGAAAACTACGGCGCTATCACTGTGGGTAATACCGCTGAATACGCTACGGTTGAAGTTTCTGGCACCACGATTACCGTGATGGATGACTCCAAGAAGGTCTATAACTTCGCTCCTTCTGCAACCATTACTGGTGTGGATGAAGTGGGCGTCGTCGTGGCCATGATCGGCGACGCTGGTTATGACACGATTGAAGAGGCTGCTAAGGATGTCAAGGCTGGTCAGACGATCGTCCTCGTGACCGATGTCTCCACGACCACTCCGCTCGTTATCGCTGGCACACTCGACCTCAATGGCAAGACCTTCACGGGTGACTGCTTGGGCACCATTAAGGTGAACGGCGGTACCTATGTGACCTCTCAGGGTTACAAGATGGTTGGTCCTACGGCTGAGTACTACCAGTCTTCTGATGCAGTCTTCACGATGGTTGACATCCAGGGTAGCATCACCTTGAATGCTGGTACGCTCACCGTGGTGCCTGACGTGTGGTGGACGGGTGCAGATCAGACCTTGACGATTGCACAGGGTGCAACCTTCGTCATCCCCGCTGGCAAGCAGATGAATGTCCTTTGCGATGTCATTGCTAACGGCAAGCTCACCATCGAAGGTACGGCAAATCTCTACTCCGCTGATGCGACTATCACTGCTCCTGCAGGCTTGAACGTGGTCACCTCTGTGGCTGGTAGCGAAGTCAAGTACGCAGATGGCAAGTACACCGTGGTTGAATCCATCGTCATTGAAGATGTGATTGCTGCAACTCCGGCTGCTGAAGCCATCAAGGCTGCTATGGCAGAGAAGGGCGTGACCGAGCTCAAGTCCTACACCATCACCACCAAGGACACTGATACTGACGCAGACGCAGACGCTGTGGCTGCTGTCCTCGAAGTCTTCGAAGTGACCCCGACCGTGGATGCTAATGGCGAACTCACCGTGGCTTACGAATTCGGTATCTCTGCGATGACGAACGTGGGCGAAGTGATCACCATCACCGCTGGTGTGACGGGCGCTGAATACCGCGCTGGTGTGGAAGTCGCCTTCTACGCTGACGGCAAGGAAATCGGCACCGCTACCACGACGGCTGACAGCACGGAAGTCTCTATCACGAACATCCAGGCTGCCGACATTAATGGCAAGAAGATCACCGTTAAGGCTACCAAGTAAGCATTAACTGATCTTATTCAAAAGAGCGGCTCGCAGTAATGCGGGCCGCTTTTTTTGTGGCAGGCCACCCTCGGGATGGCGCGGTATACTCCTGCGGAGTGCCTGCATCATCTGACGCGGGGGCGCGCCAGATGCCACACCAGGACTTCGTGGTGTGGCCTTTCTCCTGGTCTGGCATGTGAGTCACCCTCGGCTCACTTTCCCACAGGGTGTGGCGCCAGCCACACTACCTTGCCTTCGGCAGAAGGCCCTCACACGTGAGCCACCCTCGGCTCACTTTGGACCTTGTTTGTTTCGTAGACTTGTGTTAGTCTACTGTCATGGGACGTTTACTTGATAGAGGTGGCTACACGAGTAAGTATTATCGCTTACCGTTCTTCTTTATGATTACCTTAAAGCGGATGGCGGGCTTACCGTCTCTTTCTCTCTTGGATACAGATGCGCCTTATGGGGTAAAGTGCACGGAGGTCACGGAGGCTCTGAATGGGGTGCTTATAAGCTTCCCGCGTCAGTCGAAGGGGATTGTGTCAAGTGTACCTTTTCGTGTGATGCCTGATCACATTCATCTCTTAATTCGGGTGGATGGGAAGGTGCCAGCGTCGGAGCGGTTGACATTGCCGCAGTATGTGCGCGTTTTGCGTCGGCGTCTCACCGAAGCCTTTAATGAAGTGACGGGGCATCAGGGGGAGGTCTTTGAGTGGAAGTGGCATGATTATGTGGTGAAGAAAAAGGGGCAGTTGGCGAACTTTCGCCACTACATCATCAATAATGCGATAATGGCGCTCGCTCGCGCACGGCGGCCAGATTATTTTCGGATAGCGCAAATTGAGCACACAAGGTTGCCAGAGCGTTTTTGGGGGCTTGGAAATGTGGCGTTATTGGACTATCCTGAGTTGACGGCTATAAAAGTGTCGCGGTCGGTTTTACCAGAGACGGAAGCATGGGAAGAAGAGGTGGAAGTGTTTAAGGAGGCGACACCTGCGGATGTGGTGGTGAGCTGTTTCTTCTCGCGTGGAGAGCAGGCGGTGCGGTGGCATGTTTTAGAGCAGGGCGGGAAGTGTATCGTTCTTTTGCCGAATGGCTTTGAGTCTCCGCTTGAGGTGGCGCCGGGGTGCTTTAAGTGGCATCCAGCGGGTGATCGTCTTCAGCAGGCATGTACAGAGGGGAGGCTGCTCTTTTTATCACGGATACCGCCTGGAGCGGGGAAGGGTGAGAAAGAGGACTCTTTAAGGGCTCGCTGCCTCCAGATGAATGCGCTCGCAGAGAGGCTGGGCCTGGACCACCCTAACGGGGTGCTTGCTTAATGCGGGGCAAGGGTGCCCCGCATGCCAGACCAGGAGCGAGGAGGGGCGCGTCACATGCCAGACCAGGACTTCATGGTGTGGCCCCCGTCCTCTTGGTCTGGTATGTGAGCCACCTTCGGCTCACGCTTCCATAAGGTGAAGCCTCAGCTTCACGACCGCGCCCTCGCACGAAGGCCCTTTGCGTGGGCTACACTCCCTTGCCTTCGTGAGTCGGCCGTGCTATACTATCTTCATGCAGTATTTTTCTCCAGCTAAGGTTAATTTGTCGCTCGCGGTTTCTGGTGTGCGGGCGGATGGGTTTCATGATTTGGACTCGGTGGTGACGTTGGTCACGCTGGGGGATGATCTCTTTTTGGAGAAGGCTGCGGAGACGACGCTTGAGATTCAGAGTGATTTCATTGATCTCTCGTCGATGCCAGCAGACATAGAGCAGAATCTGGCTGTGCGGGCGGTGCGCCTTCTTGAAGCTGAGGTCGGACACGCCTTACCGACGGCGATTCGCATTGTGAAGCGGATTCCTTTAGGTGGCGGGTTAGGGGGTGGCAGTTCAAATGCCGCGACGGTGCTCAAGGGGGTGAATGAGCTTTGGGCATTGGGCCTCTCGACGCAGCGCCTTTGTGAACTAGGTGCGCAATTGGGCTCCGATGTGGCGCTTTTCCTTTTAGATGGTACGGTGCGTATGCGGGGACGTGGCGAACAGGTGGAGCGGCTGTCGCTTCCTGACGCGAAACCGCTTTCACTTGTGCTTGTGAATAATGGTGAACATTGTTCTACCCCTGCCGTTTACAAGGGATTAGACCGTTTACGTGCAGAAAATGGCGTAAATGGAAGAGAATGCTTGACAAGTGGGGGTGTTTTTTGCGATACTTTGTACCTCTCTCTTCATTCGGGAGAGGCGAAGCGTGTGGCGGAATCGGTCTTTAATGACCTTGAAAGCCCGTGTTTTCAGCTTTTTCCGGGTGTTCAGCAGACGGCAGAAGCGCTTAAAGCGGCAGGATGCGAAGGTGTTTTGCTTTGCGGAAGTGGCGCGACGGTTTGCGGAATTGTGACAAATTCTGAGATTGGAGAGAGGGTGCTTGCGCATCCAGCGTTGCGAAATTGCTGGCGAGCAAGTGTACAGACGCTGCCCGATGGTGTAATGGCAGCACACGGGCCTTTGACGCCCATAGTCATGGTTCGAATCCATGTCGGGCAACCATGCCCTTCAGCGTCTGGAAGTTAATGAAGGAAAGCAGAAATGGAAAACCTCAAGGTATTTTCGGGAACCGCGAACCAGCCTTTGGCTGAGAAGATTGTCGCATGCATGGGGACGACCCTTGGCGGCATTGATATTCGTCATTTCCCTGATGGTGAGACCTTTTGCAAGTACAATGACAATGTGCGCGGTGCAGACGTCTTCCTCGTGCAGCCGATTTGCGGCCAGCCCAACGAGATGTTGATGGAATTGTTGATTATGATCGACGCCGCTCGTCGTGCGGCTGCAGGTCGTATCACCGCCGTTCTCCCTTACTATGGTTACGCACGTCAGGATCGTAAGGATCAGCCGCGCGTGCCGATTACGGCTAAGTTGGTGGCTAACCTTTTGGTGGCTGCTGGCGCTAACCGTGTTTTGACGATGGATTTGCACGCTCAGCAGATCCAAGGATTTTTTGATATTCCCGTAGACCACCTTTATGCCGCGCCAGTTATGGTGAAATACTTGCGCGAGATGAAGTTGGCTAAGCCTCTTGTCGTTTCACCCGATACCGGCGGGGTCAAGACGGCTTATGCTTACTCGCAGATGCTTGGCACAGGCCTTGCAATCGTTGCGAAACAGCGTTTAGGTGCTGCGGAAGTGGATGCGTTCAGCGTCGTCGGTGACGTCGATGGCTGTGACGTAATCATGGTTGATGATATGACGACGACCTGCGGAACGCTTTGTGCAGCTGCAAAGCTTCTGAAGTCGAAGGGCGCTAAGAGCGTCCGCGCAGTGGTCTCGCACATCCCCCTCACGCAGGTGGGCATTGACCGTCTTCGTAACAACAATGGTCTCATTGAAGAGCTCATTACGACCGACTCCATTCCCTTGGCTGACAAGGAAGCTGGTTTGCCGGTTCACGTGCTCTCTGTGGCACCGCTTTTGGCCGAAGCGATTACTCGCATTCATAATAACCAGTCCGTCTCCTCCCTCTTCCGCTTGTCGTAAGCGGGGTGCGGACAACTCACAGAAACAAGGATTAAATCCATGAATCAGATTACTCTCACCGCCGTTGTGCGTTCCGAGCAAGGATCTGGCGCTGCCGGTCGTTTACGTCGTGCAGGCAAGATTCCTGCCATTGTGAAGCGCGCTACGGGTGAACAGACCCTCATCGCGCTGGACGCCCATGAATACGAAATGTCGATGCGCAAGAAGACCGCGGAATCCGTGATCGTTCTCGACATCGCTGGCGTTCAGATTCCCGTTACGATTTACGAAGTTCAGAATCATGTGATCACCGGTGCGGTGACCCACGTTGACTTCGGCGAAATCTCGAAGTAACTTATTGACCGGCTGCTATTAAGCCGGTCGGCACAACGCCATGAAAGTTTTCGTAGGTCTTGGGAACCCTGGTGATCAATACACCGAAACTCCGCACAATCTCGGCTTTAAAGCCATCGATGCCTTAGCGGCTGAGCTTGGAGCAGAGTGGAAGACCGAAAAGAAGTTCAAAGCGCTTGTTGCCAAAGCCCTCCGGAAGGGCGAAACCCTGTGGCTCGTGAAGCCGCAGACCTACATGAACCTCTCAGGTGAATGTGTGGCACCCTTCCTGAAGTATTACGGCGCGACGGCCCGTGATCTTCTGGTCCTCAGTGATGACTGTGACCTTCCTGCTGGAAGACTCCGCATCCGCCCCTCTGGCTCAGCCGGTGGACATAATGGACTGAAGAACATCATCGCGCACCTCGGCACCGAGGCCTTTTCTCGGATTCGCTTAGGCGCGGGGCGTACGGCTGGAGAACGACGTGGACTGGTTGATTTTGTCCTCCATCGTTATTCTGCAGAAGAGAAAGCCGTAGCGGATGAAACCGCACAAATCGCAGTACAGGCAATGTTATGTTGGTTAGACTGCGGACTTCAAGAGGCTCAAAACCGTTTTAATGCAGTTCGGACCACGAACCCTCAGGAAAAGTTGTAATGAAGAAGTACGACGCTAACTTTATCTTCGTTCAAAGCGGCCGCGACGAGGCCTGGACGAAAACCATTGAGCGCATGCAGGCGGAAATCGTCCGCATCGGCGGTAAGGTGCTCGACACCCAGGACCGCGGCAAGAAGACCTTCGCTCGCATTCAGCAGAAGAAGGAAAGCGGCACCTATTTGACCATCCGCTTCGAGCTCGAACCCGCTAAGGTGAATGAGCTCCGCGCACGTTACGCCCTCATCGAAGAGATTTTCCGTCTCCAGATCTTGGCGATTGACCCCATTATCGAGCTCAAGCTCGCCAAGCAGGCCGCTGAGAAGAAGGCACGCGCTGAAGCTAACGCCAAGGCTGCCGAATCCGCAGAAGCCTAATTCCGCGAGGATCTTCAAATGGCAGCGACCCTCAATAAAGTCTTTTTAATGGGCAATCTCACCAGAGACCCTGAAATGAAGCAGACGCCTGGTGGTGAAACTGTTGCAGAACTCGGTCTTGCGGTGAGCGAACAATTCCGTTCGCGTGCCACCAATGAGACGAAGGAAGTCGTCACGTTCGTGGACGTCACCGTTTGGGGTAAAGTCGCAGAAAACTGTGGCCAGTACTTAACCAAAGGTCGTCCGATCTTTGTGGAAGGCCGCCTGGTTCTTGATTCTTGGGAAGATAGAAATACGGGACAGAAGCGTAGCCGTTTGCGCGTTCGCGCTGACCGCGTTCAGTTCCTCTACTCCCCTGAAAAGATTCGCCGTGATACAAACGGTGCAGCGATGGGCTCTGATTGGGCTCCTACCGCTCCAGACGCCTTGTTGGCCTCTCAAGCCGCTGCTCGCCAGGTTCGCCCGAACCAGGTGACTCCGGTGGTAGACCCTGCCGCAGGTGCCAATGATGATGAAGATCTTCCCTTCTAATGAGATTCTGACAAGCAAGGAATTTTAACCATGCCTATGAAACCTAAACGTCCCGGTTCCCGCAAGCCCAAGACCGATTTGGTCCCCCGCAAGCGCCAGGCTGCTTTGGAACCCACCGAAATCGTCGATATCAATGACATCGAGCTTCTCAGCCGCTTTGTCACCGAATACGGCAAAATCATTCCCGCCCGCGTCACTGGCGTGACTGCTCTCCAGCAGCGTCACATCAAGAAGGGCATCCGCCGCGCCCGTAACATGGGCCTCCTCGCCTAATTTGAAAGGAATACTCACATGGCCATTCAATTGATTCTGATGGATGATGTCGAATTCCTCGGCAAGATCGGCGACACCGTGACCGTCCGCGACGGTTATGCTCGTAACTACCTCCTCCCCAAGGGCCTCGCTGAACCCCTCACCAAGAACGCATTGCGCAAGCTCGAAAAGATCCGCAAGGAACGCGAAGAGCTCCTCAAGATCCGCAAGGCTGAAGCTCTTGATAAGGCAAGCAAGCTCAAGGGTCAGACCCTCACCATCGCCGCTAAGGTTGTGGAAGGCGACGAAGAAGGTAAGCTCTACGGTTCTGTTTCTGCAGCTGATATCGCTAAGGCTCTCACCGAAGCTGGCGTGGCTGTGGACGTGGCGATGGTTAAGCTCGAAGAGCCCATCAAGAACCTCGGCACCTCTGACATCACGATTGCTCTCATGGCAGATGTCACGGTCGAACTCAAGGTCGCAGTTGTCGCTGAATAAGCACCAACTTGACTTACAGAAAACGGCTCGCACAGTTGTGTGGGCCGTTTTTTTGTGGGCTGGAGGGGCGGGGCTTCG
>JAZRAG010000007.1:0-4759 GCA_045634445.1 Candidatus Spyradenecus sp.
CCCCCAGACCCCCTTTATAAAGAAAGAAGGAGAAAAGGGAAAAGAAAGTGTGTGTGCCGATGGCACACCTCCACACACACACGATTCTTCCAATGATGATTCAAAGGGGAAGAAGGGGAAAAAGCAGCAGCCGCCAGCGAAGGAGACGGAAGCACCAATAGTGTTGCGTGAGCCGAAGGCTTTTAATCGCTTCTACCGACTCTATCCCAAAAAGACCAAGATGCGGCAGGAGAAGGAAAAACTCAAGCGTTTGTGGCATCAATGCGAATTGGATGGTTGGTCTGGGGATGTCATCGTGCAGGCGTTAGAGACGGCAATCCGCTCGGAACGGTGGACTGAAAAGGAGGGGCTTTATAAACCCAATGCTTTCAAGTTCCTGGAAGAAGAGTTGATGCGTGACTTCCTCCCGATCGGATACGCGCCTACGCCGTTGGTAGATGCCTCCGAGGAGAACGCCGAGGCTGAGGCTCATCCCGGCATGATTTACAAACTTGGCGTGTGGTGGACGCCTGAAGAACTCCAAGCCTACGCCGATTCCATGATTATCCCTGAGCGCCTGAAAGGAAAGATCCAAATATGAGCACCGAAAATCACGAAACCAACATCGAGCAGCTGACGCCCTTGGAGGCATTACGCCCTGTGGTCGACTGTGATAACGCCGAGCTCTTGCGGTTCCTCAATTTCACCCAGGCTCTGGAGATTTGGTGGCGCCATCGTAAACGCTACTTGGCTGAGCAGAACCCTCAAAAGTCGCGTGAGATTGGTTATTGGCTCTACCACCATACCGTCGATGTGCAGCTCCGCATCTACCGTTATGAAGCGGTTCCCCGCAATGGCAGCCACTATCACTTAGATCGTGAATTCATGGCCCTTTTTCCCAAAGCGATCCCCATGAGCGATGGCACGTTGATGGAATGGCCCCACCTCCTCAAGTCCTTAAAACACCTGAAGGAGTGTTGCGCCTCCGCCGCCTGCGGCCTCAAAACTACCTAACGAAGGTACGCCGAAGGCGCTAAAGAAGCGCAAGCGCCCGCAGTCGGAGCACGGAGATGTGCCCGTGCGACGCAGCGGGGCAACGGTGAGGGCCCGCAGTAGGACGCAGTCCGTAGCGAGGAGCACCGAATCCGTCGGCCATCTCCGTAAGGAGTGGCAGAGAGCGGTAGCGAACGTCAAGACCTGTGCGACTCGTGGAGACCCACGAAGGCACGCCGCGGGCGTTAACTCGCCACTAATCCACAGCACCGCAGGTGCATAATCCCCAGCACCGCAGGTGCATAATCCACAGGGCCTTCGGCCCGAATCCACGCGCCAAGGGCGCAGAAAGAACTCTCCCATGTTGAAACGTATTGATAACTCTGTCCTTCACGCACAAACCACTCGCCGTGCACTCTGCTTACCGATGCCACGTAATAAACTCGCTACGATTGATGGTGCACTCGTTGAGACCATTGCGAAGCGTCTTGAAACTGCACTGAATGTGCCGAGCGTGACGCCGTTGTACGAAATGATTGCTCCGCAGCAGTGGCTTCTCTGCTTCTTCTATGGCCGTGAAAAGTACACTCGCGTGGCGACCTATGAAAAGGGCGTAATGGGCGAACTCAAGTACATTCCGCAGTTGACCATCTCCCTTCTTGTGGATAAGTTACACAATCAGCTCTACCTTTCGACCAATTGCGATGAAGCCTGCTATGAGGCTGCCATTTTGCAAACCTTCAATGGCACGCTCTTCCCAGCACGCTTCGCAAATCAAGGTTGGTACGCTTATAACTTTGACTTGAATGTCCTGCCTACAATCACCGAAGATGTTCGCAGTCCTGAAAAGAGCAACGCCGCATGGCAAGATCTCAAACTCAAGAGCCTTATTTGGCGTGAGTCGGGTGGGTTTGTCTCCGAGGTTAAGAAGGAATGGATGCCTGATGCCTTCCCATCCCTTGACCAAGGTGAATTCCATTGGCCGAAACATGTCCGCGCCGCAACGCTGAAATTTAGGCCTAATGATTGCGCACACTACTTCATCCTTGAAATGCACAACAACACAGGCTATATCCGCTTAGCCTTCACGGCAGTCAAACTCGCAGCCCTCTCAGCCCTTGTGAGCCTGATGGCTCCTGGCGAACTGAAGTTGGTAGAAGCACCCGCAATGGAAGTTACGAAGTAAACGCGTAAAAAGCATGATTTTGGGGGCTTACCCCCAAAATCACTTTCAAAACAACCTGTTTTTAAAGTGACTTTTTAAAGACAAGCCTTTTGATACCTACGAAAGAGGTTGTTTTACTTTAACAATGAGGTTGTTTGATACCTATCGTTTCAATTATTTTCAAAAATCCACTTTAAACCGAGGTTTTGTATGGATCAAATCACAAACACAGACAATCAAATCGCAGCTCGCTTTCTTTCGGGCGCGGCATCCCTTGATGATGCTATTGACCAAGCATTCTCTGAACTCCCACGTAAAGTACGAACACTTTTACGTCGTTGGGCTGTTCAAGATGAACCCTACAAGCATGGTTCTCCCATTCGCGTTAGGACATTGGCTAGAAAAAATCGTATTGGTGAAAGTACACTCTATCGTTATTTTTCTAAAGCGAAGATGGAAAATCCTAGGATATTTGAAATGCTTAAACGTTATCGTAAAGAGCGCTTGCGTAAAACAAATGCTTATGAAGTAAAACATTACACCTAATACGCTGTAATTTAACTTAGCCCTAAGAAAGCAATCGAACGCTGCTTTCTTAGGGCTAAAAAATAAAGAAAAAGATTGCTTAAACCCTGTATGAAATTAAAAACCTCTCAAAAAATGAGAGGTAGAAAATCATAACAAAAGCCATCTATTTCAATGTTTTGTTTAAAAACCTCTCATTTTTTGAGAGGTTTTTCGCAAAAGTGGAGACACGCGTTAAAACACGGTAGCTCGCGACAAGAAAAACGTTGATTCGTTAGCGCTCAGCAGTCCGGAAGCTCTATCGCTAAGAACAAAGCAGCAGTCATTTCATCTGTCCGACAAGACCGCGCCTTACGTTTGACTCCATCTTGCGAACCCGCGTGGGTTCAATTACTTCAATTCCGCGCCAACTGGCGCACCCCTGAAAGGAAAACAAAACATGGCAATGTTAAATGCAGACAATGGCACGAGTGCCGCAATTCGTTATGACGTAGTGAAGAACTATGCTCAGTCCAAGGCCAAGGGCACGAACATCTTTAATGCTCGCGTTCAGGCTCCTACGAAGTCCCTCCGCGAAGTCGCAGATACGATGGTGCGTGAAGGCTGTAAGTACGATAGTGCTGAAGTGGTCGCAATCCTTGAAAAGTTTGCTTCCGTCACCACCCGCTTGCTTCAGGAAGGCAACGCAATCAACGTGGGCTCCCTCGTTCGTTTCCGTCCGTCTATCCGTGGTAAGTTCAATACCCCAGAGACCGCATTCTCTAAGGCGGATCACCGTATTGTGGTGAATGCCTCTATCGGTTCCGCACTCCGAGATGTTGCAGCCACTGCACAGGTGATGCGTGTTTCCAACATCGGACTCCCCGAAATCGCCACCGTTTACAACGGCCTCACTGGCACGCACAACACGGTCGGCTCTCAAGGCCCCTTGGTGATTATGGGTAAGCGCTTCATCTGGGATGAAGAGGCAGAGGACGAAGGCTTCTTCACTGAAGTGGATGGTTTGCGCGAAAAGTGCGAACTCACCTCCTTGAACGAAGAAGGTACCACCGCCTTCATCAACATCCCTCAGGAAATGATGGAAGGTATTGAAGCTCGCCTCTACTTCTTCACGCGTAACACCGCTTCTGGTGAACTCGCAATGATTAGGTATGACGCAGTGCTTACTTACGAAGCCTAAGCGTCTTAGGCAAGGAGGGATAATATGCAAAGACTCCTCGAACCGCTTCTCGTAATCATTAAGCTGATATTGGAGAAGCTCTTCACTCGGTGGTTTAAGTAACCCCACGGCGCCCGCAAGGGCGCCTTTTCTTATATATTCACTTCGGTCATAGGGGATAGACTCGTCATGATGACTTAAATTGAAATGAATGTAGTGTCATATACATCTGTCTGAACCCAACAGAGATGTTCATGGCGAGACAAATAGAATTATGGTGGAATAGATTCTGTAGGCGCCATAAATCATTCAAATTTCAATATTTAGTCTTGTCTAATCGGGGGGTGATAGACTATTGGTAGTTTGAGTTAGATTGTTTAGGAGGTAACTTATGGGAGCGTCTGTGTTTTTGAATCGGATGAGACATATATCCGAGTGGATGTCGTATTTTATAGCAGAAAAGCATCAAGCAGTTTATGTGGATCCATGAGTCCAGGATTTGGATGATTTTCTGAATTCGATGCCTTCCTATGAAAAGATGGCGAATGGGACATATCGAAGTCTCCCAGGTGTTCGAGATTTGCTACATGAACAATTTTTGATGGGGATAAAGATTAAATCTCGTCTTGAGAACCTTCAGCGTCAATTATCTCAGCAAGGTCGAAAAGCGTGTGTTTGTCGTTGTGTTTTTGAAGCGAATGGTGATACCGATTACATCGGGAAAACGAATTTGCATATGAATCAATTGGCAGATGTTGTGGATGCTAGTTTTAAGAATCCGGTTGGTCTGTTTAATTTGATTAGGCTTTCTACGTCACTTGGAATGCTGACAGAAGCGCAAGATACTTCAACAATTCTTCAAGTGGCTAAGTTTCTTCACACGCCGCCGGAGCAGTCTCCAGACCCAAAGAGGTTTTGGGAAATGCAAGCAGCGCTGA
>JAZRAG010000008.1:0-7233 GCA_045634445.1 Candidatus Spyradenecus sp.
CCTACGTGTACGGCACCGGTATTGCCGTGGCGCTCTTTGTGGGCGCGATTGGTATGGCGTTCGCTGAAGTCTTGCCCGCGGATGTGGTCTTTTTGGCACCCGATGCGCCGTTGATTCCCTTAACCTTTCAGAAAGCGTGCGCCCAACTCTTCACGCCAGCGCCTGCGGTGTTGAATCTCGTGCGGCTCTTACCCTTTGGCTTCGCGTATGAGGGGAGCTTTTGGGTAGATATGGCGATTTGCTGTTTTGCGGCGCTCTTTTGCTTACGTGGGTATCGCGTTTCATGGGGTGCCGCGTGGGTAGGGGGCTTTGCGGCGGCATTTACGGGTTACTTTGCCACGCTTTTCTGCGCAGGACATCGTGGTGTGGTGGATGCGCTCGCGGTTTCGTGTCTTGCATTTGGATTGGTTCATCGCGCGATAACGCGCGGCACATGGCGTTGGTTTATGGCATTGGGGCTATTGATGCCGCTCGCTTTGGCCGCGCAGGCTGACATTTGGCTCATTATGATGATGGGTGTTTGCGCGTATGGGGCCTTTCTTATCGTGTGCGAATGTCGCGCAAAGGGCGTGAAACTAGTGGCGAAACAACTGTTGCCAGGGATGCTCTGCGCAGGGCTGTGCTTTGGGATTGCGGGGATTCCCGCATTGCGACATACCTTTGGGGTGGCGCAAGAGACGCGCAGTACGCAGTTGGCACAAGCGAGTGCCAGCGCGCCCTCATCGGTAACAGCACGTAGAGCTGCGTGGCGCTTCACGACAGATTGGTCCTTGCCGCCAGAAGATAGTATTGAGTTTCTTGTACCAGCGGCGCGCGGTCATACGTCATATCAATTTGATCCTGCGCCGTATGTGGGGCGCATGGGCTCAGCACATCAAGTCTTACGTCAGCATAGCGTGCACTTAGGGTGGCTGACCTTACTCTTGGCCGTGGTGGCATTGTGCGTCAAGACGCCAATAGAAGGCAAGGGGATGCGTTGGTTTTGGGCAGGACTTGCGGTGGTGGGCGTGCTCTTGGCCTTTGGGAAGTATACGCCGCTCTACAGCCTTGTTTGGGAATTACCCTTTATTAACCAGATTCGCGCGCCTGTAAAGTGGTTGCACTTAACAGGATTTGCGTGCGCGATTTTGGCAGGCTTGGGCGCAGAGGCAGTGGTGAAACGCTTTGGAAATGGGCTTGCCGTGGTCTTGTGTTGTGGCATCGCGCTGACGGGTGTCGCGGTGATTCGTCCCTTTGTCTTCCCCATTCAGTTGCCCGCGGTTGCTGAATTGCAGACATTGCCGCCGCAGACGCGCATTTACGCGATTCATACGTACCATGATTGGTTGCGCTACTATGGCTATGAACCCGTGCAGAATCCGCGACAAGCGCAGGCTGCGTTGTTGGTGAAGCCTGCCGAAAAGGGCTTTGAACTCACGTTGATTAAACCGGAGCTTTCGCGATGATGGACCTCTCTCAAACCTTAAAGACACTCTTTGAAGCCGCCGTGCGTGCGGAGCCCCGTGACCATGTCTTCGCCAAATGGCATGAGAAGAAGGCTTGGCAACAGCGCACCTACGCCGAAACGCTTGACCGTGTGCGAACGCTTTCAGAGTGGTTTGGTCAACATGGATTGCGGCCTGGTGTTTCGCGTGTGGCGTTAATCTTGCCGAATGCGCCGCAGTGGGTGGAGTGTTATCTCGCAATTACAGGCTTAAATGGTACGGTGGTGCCGATAGATCCGAAGTTGACTGCGCAGGAATTGCATCACATTCTCTCAGATTCGGAGGCAATGTTTGTCGTAACAGATGCCGCGCACTTGCCGACAATTGCGCAATTGCTTCCTGTTTTGCCGAATCTTCAGCGTGTCTTATTGACCGATGCCGCGCCAAAGGGTGAGGCATTGTCAATTCCAGTAGATACGGTGGAGGCGGCTTTGGCAGCTGTGGCGCCTGATGCGGTTTTGCGTTTTTGGGATGATCCTGCTTATCAGCCCACGCCCGATTCTGTTTGCGGCATTCTCTATACTAGCGGCACAACGGGTAAGCCCAAAGGCGCGATGCTCACACATCGCAATTTCATTGCGGATGCGTATGGGTCTTTGGCGATTATTCAAACGAAAATAACCCCTCAAGACGGCTTCTATATGGTGTTGCCGCTCTTTCACGCCTTCTGCTTTACGGCGAACCTTGTCATCGCTATCATTAAGCATGCGCAGTTGCTTTACAATCGTTCGTTGCGCACGGTGGCAGAGGATATGCGCATTCTGCAACCCTCCATCTTGATGACAGTGCCGTTGATGGCAGAGAAACTGTCCGCGAAGTTGATGGAGAAAGCGCGTGCGAAGTTCGTGGGGCGCCTCTTATGTCAGACCTTGCCGAAGGTGGTAGGAAAGCAGATGTTAGCCGCGCTGGGTGGGAAGTTGCGCCTCGTTATCGTGGGTGGCGCGAAGTGTAATCCTGCGTTGTTGCAACAGTTCAATCGCTTTGGTATCCCTGCGAGTGAAGGTTATGGTTTGACAGAATGTGCGCCGATTATCTCGTTGAATTCGCCTGGACACGGAAAGTTTGGCTCTGTGGGGCCTGCTGTTGGCGGCTTGGAAGCGCGCATCGCAACGCCTGATGCGAAGGGCGTGGGCGAACTTCAGGTGCGTGGTCCGCAAGTCTTCCTTGGCTATTGGAAGCGTCCAGAGGCAACAGAAGAGACCTTCGCTGGTGATTGGCTGCGCACAGGTGATTTAGCCTCGATGGATGAGGCGGGCTTCATTACGATTCGTGGTCGCGCAAAGGCTTTGATTGTGAATCGCGAAGGAAAGAACATCTATCCTGAAGAAGTGGAACAAGCCATCGCGCATCATCCGCTCGTAGGGGATGTCGTTGTGCTCGCGTATCATGGCAAGGACGAACCCGGTGAACGCGTTGGCGCGATTGTTTCACCGAATGCCGACTATGTGGCGCGCGTTTATCCTGAGCACACACCTGAACAGGTAACGGCATTGCTGCGTGAAGCGGTGAAGCACCAGTGCGAAAGTTTGGCTGCGTACAAGCATCCGCGTAAGGTGGTGGTCTCGCTCACGCCCTTGGAGCGCACCTCCACGCAGAAGGTGCGTCGCGGCTTCTATGCTGGATCATTGGATGAATAAGCAGTAAAAAGAGCGGATTCCTGTCACTTTTTAAGCGAAAACGCGATTTTGATTCTTGCGCAATGCGTTTGGAAGCAGTATACTTTTAAGTACCGTTTTACTTTTGCCAAAGGATGTGACAGAAGAAATGGTATTCCCAATTTTGAAAGGATGTCGTCATGGATTTGTTGAGACAGATTGTGAGCAAGGCTAAGGGTTCGGGTCGCACGATTGTGTTGCCTGAAGGTCAAGATCCGCGTGTGATTAAGGCCGCTAACCTCTCGGTTCACGAAAACGTTGCAAAGATCATTGTCTTAGGTACTGCAGAAGAAATCGCTTTCTCTGAAAACGCTGCAGGCATGAAGCTCGCTCCAGAAGTGACCGTCATTGACTACACGAATGATCCGCTCTTGGACGAATTGGCCGCCGCTTTCTATGAAAAGCGTAAGTCCAAAGGCATCTCCCTTGAAGAAGCTCGTGAAACCTTGGCTTCAAAGCGCATCTACTTCGGCGCAATGATGTTGGCCATCGCAAAGGCTGATGGCTTGGTCGCTGGTTCGATCGCTTCTACGGGCGATATGCTCCGCGCAGCCTTCCAGTGCGTGGGTATGGCTCCTGGCATCAAGCTCGCCTCTTCTGTGTTCTTGATGGAACTCCGCGAACCCACAATGACGGGTGAAGAAGTGCTCGCTTTCGCTGACTGCGCTGTGAATCCTTGCCCCACCGCTGAACAGATGGTGGATATCGCTTTGGCAACGGCACGTACCTTCCGCTCCCTCGTGGGCAAGCAGCCGCGCGTGGCCTTCCTCTCCTTCTCCTCGAAGGGTTCTGCTAAGCACGAACTCGTGGACAAGGTGGCAGAAGCTGCACGTTTGGCTAAGATTCGCTTTGAAGAACTCGGCTTGGATGCTGTGGTGGATGGCGAAATTCAGGCTGACGCTGCAATCATTCCTTCGATTGCTCTCCAGAAGAATCCGGGCGGCGCCATTAAGGGCGATGCTAACGTCTTGATCTTCCCTGACCTCCAGGCTGGTAACATCTGCTATAAGTTGGTCCAGCGCCTTGGTGGCGCCACGGCTCATGGCCCTGTGGTGCAGGGTGTCGCAAAGCCCATCAATGACTTGTCGCGTGGTTGCAGCGCAGAAGACATCTTCAGCAATGTCTGCATCACGGTCGGTCAGACCCTCTAAAGAGAAAGTGGTTCGCTTTCGCAGTGGATTTGTTTAACTCGAAAGATGACTTTGCAAAAAGCCCTCCGATGTCTGAAGAGACAGGAGGGCTTTCTTCGCAGGACGCCTTGCGCCTGCGTGCGGCCTTGATTGCCATCAATCGTGTGCCTGATGTAGGCGCAGCAAAGGTGCGTTCGCTTGAGCGTGCCTTTGGTTCGCTCTTGAATCTGCCAGCGCATACACCAGAAGAAATCGCCCAACGTTGTAAGGATCTTTCCGCGCAACAAGTATTGGCGATTTTGCAGGCGATGGCGAGTGATTGGGCGGCACGTGAGGAGGCGCGTGCACAAGAGAAGAATGTGCGCATCTTAACGTGGTTGGATGAAGCGTATCCAGAATCATTGCGAAAGATTAGCACGGCGCCGTTGTGTCTCTATTGCGCTGGAGATGTGTCGCTCTTGCGTCAGACGCAGGTGGCGATGATTGGCACGCGTGCAGCATCTTCTTATGGTAAGGATCAGGCCCAACGGTTTGCTCTGCGCTTAGCGACTGCGGGCGTGCACGTGACGAGTGGTCTCGCGCATGGTATTGACTCGGCTGCACATGAGGGGGCATTGCTCGCAGGGAAAGAGGCGCCAGGCAAGACCATCGCGGTCTTAGGTGCGGCATTGGATTGTATCTATCCTGCAGACCAAAAACCACTCGCGATTAAGATTGTGCGCAGTGGCGGACTTGTGATTAGCGAATATCCCTTTGGGCGGCATGCAGATGCGAAGACCTTCCCGCAACGCAATCGGATTGTGGCGGCAATCAGTAAGGCGACCTTTGTGGTGGAAACCGCAGCACGCGGTGGCACGCTCATTACCGCTAATTACGCGATGACTTTTGGCCGCACGCTCTATGCGCTACCTGGGCGCGTGGATGCGCATTCTTTCGCGGGGAATCTAAACCTTTTACGGAGTGGTGAAGCGCGGTTGGTACGTTGCCCAGATGATATTCTGGAAGATTTCAGCGAACTTGAATTGCGCGAAGGTCGCCCGCAATTGAAGGTTGAAGAACCCGATGTGCCGTTGGGACTTACGCCAGATGAAGAGAAGATCTATGTGGCATTGGGCTCAGAAGAACTCTTCCCTGATGATTTGGCGTCTCGCACAGGGCTCACAAGTGCTGCGATTTGTGTGGCATTGGTGGGGCTGCGTTTCAAGCGTCGAGTTGTTGATCGCCCAGGTGGGCGCGTGAAACGGCGTTGAGCGCGTAGGGTTAGAAGTGGATATTAGAGGATTCACCTCAAAAAACACAAAACACCTACTTGCACTTTAAGATAGGATAAAGTACTATTTCCTTAAGTTGGTCATCGGTTTTGAAGATGATTGAAATTGAAAAGGAGTTCGTATGAAAAAGTGGTTCGGCCTTGTATTAGCAGTGGTGTTGGCAAACTTTGCCTACAGTGCACAGTTGCAGACAGTTGAAACGATGAAGGAAGCCTTGACTGCAGCACGTCAGAAAGATGGCTACGTTTTGATGTTCTTCACGGGTACCGACTGGTGCACCGCGTGCATTCACTTAAAGGATAAAATCCTCTCCACCGATGAGTTCGTGGATAAGTATGGTGACCGCTTTGTGATGACCACGGTGGACTTCCCGCGTTTGCCAGCTTTGCGTGCGAAGATCTCAAAGGAAGAAGCCGCTCGCCGTGAAGAGTTGTTGAACGCCTTTAAGGCTCGTGGTCTTCCTACGGCTGTGATCTTTGATGCTGGCGGTTATCCTTTTGCCATCATCAATGGCGCACGTCCCACGGTGGCAGATTACGCAAAGGAAATCGATGCCGCTCTCGAAATTCGCGTTCAGCGTGATGCAAAGCTTGCCGCAGCACAGGGTTTGACGGGCATGGCGCGCGCCACAGCCTTGGCAGAAGCGCTCAACCTCTTGCCTGAACCTTGCCGCAACAAGTATCCTGCATTGGTGCAGGAAATCAATCTCTTAGACCCCGAGAACACGCTCGGCTATCGCGATGTGTTGGGCAAGTCCGAAGCTTATGTTAAGCAGATGGCTGAATTGAACGAGATTACCTCGAAGTTCGTGGGCCGTTTTGAGCGCGAACAGCTCTTGGAAAACAATCGTATCATTGACGCCTTCCTTGCACGTACCGACTTGGAACCCGAAATTCGTCAGCATGCCTTGCGCGTGAAGGGCGATACCTTCGCCTTCTTGCGCGATGTGCCGAATATGATTAAGACTTACGAAGAAGCCGTGGCTGCTGCACCTAAGACCGATATGGCTCGCCGTTTGCAGAACAACATCAACTTCAGCCGTAAGCAGATGGAAGAGAGGGAAAAGGCTAAGAAGGAAAAGGAAAACGCTACGCAGCCCTAATGCTCGCGCATCCTTTCTCTAAACACTTTCTTTTATCCTTAAGCGCCTCTCCTTAATTGGAGCGGCGCTTCTTCTTTGAAATCGTTCGGCTTAGAAGTGCGAACCCTCCCGCGCTTACTTTGAGTCAAAAGAGCTCTTAAATGAAACTCATTTTGAAAACAACCCTTTTTAAAGATCAAAACAACCTGTTTTCGAAATCAAAACAAGCCTTTTTGAAGTTGAAAACAACCCTTTTTGAAGTTGAAAACAACCCTTATTGGAAATGCAGTAAAAAGCCCCTATAAAACATAACAGCCTTTTGCTTAATACATAGAGGTCTTTTCGCTACATAGCCAGCCTACAATAAAACACAAGACGCTCATAAAGAACAACGTCTCTTTGAGATAGAGACGCGTACGTACTTAAAAGAGGGGGAAGGGTAGAAGATTTACAACTTTTTCACTTTTTTTGAAAAAAAGTACTTGCGCTCTTTTCGAAGGTGTGATATTATATACGCACTTTCTTCATCCGGGGGGGTAGCTCAATTGGTTAGAGCTCCGGACTGTCGATCCGGAGGTCGCGGGTTCGAGCCCCGTCCCTCCCGCCATTTTT
>JAZRAG010000009.1:0-1077 GCA_045634445.1 Candidatus Spyradenecus sp.
ACGACGGTGGGAAGGCTTACGCAAAGTCGGTCGGCTATTTCTTTGTTAATCAATCCGCGTGTGAGGAGTTGGAGCACCTCAATTTCGCGCTGCGATAGGGGAGAGGGGTGCTGCTCTTGAACGGGTGCGGAGATTTGCGACACAGAGGGGTGTTGCGTATGCTTGCCGTGTGCCATTTCCGAGAGACGAATGAAGGCGCTCGTGAGTTGTTCTTCGCTCTGCGTGCAGTCAAGGGTGCGGAAATCGCGGGGCAGACGACTGCGCTCGCCACCTTCCACCAACACAATCGTTTGGCGGATGTGCGAGAGGAAGAACTGTGCGTTCTCAATCAGCACATCGGGAGAAATGAAGTAGTGGAAGAAGCGCCCACCGTGCTCCTCCAATTCTGCATATCCCGAAAAGCAGGTCACTTCTACCATGGGCATCATTTTCTCAATGATGCTGGCAAGGCCAAGTGCCGCAAGGGTGTTGGGGTGTATGATTGCAATCATAGATTGTTAGGTTTTGAGGTCGCTACGCTTTAAGGTTTTGAGGTTTTGAGGGGGCTGGACTGTCCGCAAGGTCTTATAACCTTTAAGCACAGCGACCTCATAACCTGATAACCTCAATCAGCTGTAGCGAATCCACTTCATGATTTCCTTCACCGTAGGCTTTTTGCCATACATCAAGATGCCCACGCGATAGATGCGCCCGCTCATCCAAACGATAAAGATTGCGGTGGTGAAGAGTAGGGCAAGCGACAAAATTTCTTGCCAAAGGGGAACGCCAAAAGGTATGCGCACCATCATCACGATGGGCGACGTCAAGGGGAAGAGCGACGCATAAAAGGCTAAGGGACCATCTGTATTCTCTGCACTACCCATAGCGGCATACAGACCAAACACCATAATCAATACCACTGGCGTGATGAACTGTGAAGAGTCCTCCTGTGAGTTGATACTGGCACCCACTGCCGCAAAGAACGAAGCATAGAGCAGGTAGCCACCCACGAAGTAAAGTATAAACATCACCGTAAGTTCTATCAAAGGAAGGGCTTGAAGAACAGCAAGAACTTCATTTTCTGGTGGCGCAGGCATA
>JAZRAG010000010.1:0-18049 GCA_045634445.1 Candidatus Spyradenecus sp.
TTCACCACGTAGGGAGAGGGTGACGGGTTCATTTTTGGCGCGAATCGTAAATCGTGTTCTGGAATTCCGCGTACGATAGGGGAGGTTGAAGCGAATTGAGAGTGCGTTTAACACCTTTTGATTTGGGTGAAGTCCATTAAAGAGGCGGTAATCTCTCCAGAGCGAGAGGAGGGGGAAACGGGGTGAGGCGTTTCCTTGTTCAAGTAATGCCGTGGCGATGCGCTGTGCGGTGGCATCGTCGGTGGGTAAATCATCGCGCTGTGCGGTGGCATTAGGCGTGGCAATCGCTGCAATGAGCGGACGCACTTGCGCGCGATCGCGTTCGACAGAGGATAGGAAAATCGCAGGTAGAAGGGCGCATCCAATGACTGCCACTGCAATGCGTGCGCCTTTAGAGGTAAATGTCGTTGCAGAACGGCGCAATGCGGGCACATGCACGCTAAGGAGCAACGTAGGCGCGAGAATTAAGATGCCGGCGCCAAAAAGGAGCATGCTCGGCAGTGCCAATGGCATAAAGGGCAGAAAGATGATGAAGAAGTAGAGTGTGAAAGGTAACGTGGCCCAACGCCATAGTGCGAGAAGGCGTCCCCAAAGCCCTTTACCATCAGGTAGGAGAAGCCCTAGCGCGGTCAAAAGCGTCAGCAGATAACACCAACGCGACTGTAAATCACTCGGGAAGAAAGTAAAAAGGTTGAGCGAAAGCCCTGTTAAGGGAAGCAGGAGCACAACAATAAAGGTCCAGCACCATGCATAGCGCTTATTTTTGGCGATTTGGCGTAGGTGTGCGCGACCAATGAGCCAAATGAAGTGGAGTATCCCTGCGAGGAGAAGCACGCAGTAACACACTGCGCCCGTTAACCAAAAGAAGCCGTTGTCAATGTGCATTGCGTAGCAGAGCATCGCCACAAAGGGCCCGCCAAAGAAGATGGCAATCATCCCTAAAAGGGTGAGAACGCCATCGGTGACGTGCGAGTATTCCTGCCGTAGCGGACGCGCCACAAGTTGCCAAAGCGTGGCAATCAATGGCGTGAGCAATCCAAAACAGACGGTTGAGAAGAGCAAGGTGGGGAGTTGCCAAAGCATGTTGCTTTCAATTATCTGCACAAAGGTTTCGCAGGTAATCGCCGTGACTAAGGCGAAAAGCGTGCATACGCCCATCAAACACTCAAGCCAAAACGGCGTGTGACGCTTGGCAAGCGTAATGCCGCTTGTCAGGAGAAGGATCCCTGTAAAGCCAATACTAAGGTAGATGCCTAAGACATGGTAAATCAGGATAAGGGGCTTGTGGAGTAGCACTACGGGCTTCGGCGCAAGCCAAAGTTGGAGCAAAAGTGCTATAAATGCGAGCAATGGCATCACGCCATGCGTAAGGAGGCGCACGAGAGGTCGCTGTAAAAGAGGGGTAGGCGTAGGGTTAACGTCCATGGCGGCGTTTCTCCGTAAGAATCCAAACGAGATAAAGAGCGCCCATAAAGGTGGCGGCGCCCGCGGTGAGATGGGCGAGACTTTCAAAGGGGTAATCGCGCAATTTCAGCGTAAGTGTGGCCGTGAGAATGGCGCGAAGGGTATTGAGCACTAAGGTGAGCGGCAGCGCTACCCAACTCCACTTGAGGCTTCTCCAGAGGAGGATCGCAGCACAGAGGGAGAAGAAACCATCTCCTGCGCAGCTTCGTGCCATCTCGAAGGTGATGCGTCCCACGCGGTAGGTGAACTCTGCGCGGTCAATCGGTGCATCAAACCACCATGCCGTCACTTCTAAAGGCACGCGACAAAAGACCTGCTGAATCCACGCATCAGGAAGGAATTGCAATCCGCTCCAAAGCAGGGAAGCGGTTGCGGCCATCCAGATGAATGTAAAGGGCTTTTTCATATTGTGCGTGCAATTAATGAATTGGCGAAAAAGAGTGGTTTAAGATTGTGGATAAATGAAAGATTTGTAAGCGTGAAAAAGAGGGCGATTTTGGGGCATTTTGAAAAAGGCTTGTTTTCAAAGTCAAAACAACCTCTTTTCAATTTCAAAAAAGCTTGTTTTCATCTTCAAAACAAGCCTTTTTGATTTTGGGACCTTTTCGCCCCTCTTTCACCTTGTTTTAGCGCTCTTCTTACGATTCGCGCTATCGCTTTGGGGAAGAAACGCCTCCATGAATAAACTGGAGGCGTTTCGGAATTCCTAAAAGGTGTTTAGGGGTTACGCTTCGAAGTCTGCAGGGCGACGCGACTGAATCGCCTTCGTTGCATCTTCAGGCGTAGTGATGGCGCAGGGACCTGCCACGCAACCACCCGGGCAGACCATGATTTCAATGATATCTGCCGGCGCCTTCTTTGTTTTAGCAAAGACCTTCAAGAGTGCGATATTCTTCTTGTTGAGGCCATTAATCTTGAAGACGGTGGGTTTCGGAGCGCCTTCAGGGAGGTAGTGCGCCACAGCATTGGCCACGCCACCGCTGATTGCGAATTCTGCACCATAGTGCGTACCGCCGAGTTCGGGCTGGATTGCTTCAAGGTCATCAAACTGAATGTTTTCAGCCATCAACCATGCACCCACTTCTTCAGCCGTAATCACATAGTCAGGCGAACCCTTCTTGTGCGCTTCCGTACGCTTCGCCATGCACGGCCCAATGAAGACCGTAATGGCATCCGGATACATTGCCTTAGCGCGACGGTCAGAGAAGATCATCGGCGAAGGCGTGTGCGACACATAAGGCTTGATTTCAGGGATGTGACGTTCCACGCATTCCATCCATGCAGGGCAGCAGCTCGTGGTCATGAAGGGTGCGCCTTCGGCCTTGCGTTCTGCCCATTCAGCGGCTTCTGCGATAGCGGTATCATCACCACCGAGTGCCACTTCATGCACTTCTGCGAAGCCCACCTGCTTCAATGCAGCATAGAGCTTGCCAGGTTCCACAGGGAAGAAACCATTCACTGCCGGAGCTACCAAAGCAATCACCTTCTTGCCTTCGGTGATATCACGCACTACGTGCGCCACCTGGTTCGACTGCATGATTGCCGCGAAGGGGCAGGACTTGATACAACGGCCACAACGGATGCACTTAGCGTCATCCACCGTCACCTTGCCATCATCGGTCTTACCAATCGCACCCACTGGGCACGCATCAGCACAAGCCAAAGGCACCTGAATAATTGCGTGATAACGGCACACATCAGCGCACTTACCGCAGTTAATGCAGAGTTCATGCGAAATCTGAGCACGACCATTACGCACCTGAATCGCCTTACGCGGGCAGATGTTGGTACACGGACGTGCCAAGCACCCACGGCACATATTCGTCACCATAATCTGCGATTCCATGCACGCAGAGCAGGCATCAGGGAAAATCGTCAAGAAGGGATCGCACGCTGGAGGCGTCGTCTTCGTATCATCAGCGTAGGAGGCCAACGTCTTTAATTCGTCCGTTTCATCTTCCACACGGAAGCCCAAAGCCGACATACAACGATAACGCAGTGCCGCGCGATCCTTGTAGATACAGCAACGCGACGAAGCGCTATCCTTCGGACGCATCTTAATCGGAATGCGGTCAATGTCTTCGTGCTTGCCTTCCTTCACCGCCTTAATCACATAGGCCAAAACCTCGCGACGTAAACGATCGGCTTCACTAATCATCGGAATCGACATGATCAAGCTCCTCTTTTCTTATTCAGCATCCAACAAATCACGAATCGCGCTCATCACCTTGCCCTCATCAGCCTCGGCGATCAACGTATCATTCACACGTACAAACGGTGCGCGACCATAAACACCTGCCTGCTGGCAAGCCCCTACGCAGCGCATCCCTTTCACCGTGACACGATCCTTCCACTCCTCGGGAAGACGTTCTGCAATGCCTGCCAACTGAGCTCCACCCATCACATAGCAAGTGGTGCCCATGCAAATCTCAACAACAACTTTATCAACCATTTGCGCTCTCCTGCAAATTCGGTTACAAAACTCAAACAATACCTTACACTATTATTATAGACCAAAACGACACAAGATGCAATGAGCGTTATTCGTTTTTCGTTATTTGTTTTTAGTTAGCCGCTCCGCGGCAGGACGACGCAATCTCCACGAGTCGCACAGGGCTTACAAGATGCTCGAAATGGGCACAGTTCCATTTCTCATCATCTTGCGCTTGTGCACTTTTATGGCACGGCCGCTTGTCACCACGCTTAGCGTGTGTTATAAGGAGCGCAGCGCGCTCCGTCCATTCCTCTGGCGCTAACCCGTGGCGGTCCTAATCCAACGTAAGCTAAAAAAGTGGAAAGTCGTCATCGTGGGCGGCAAAGCCGCATTGCGCTCACGATGAATAGTGAACGCCCGCAGTAGGACGACTGCCGTAGCGAGGACTGTGAGTCTATGGGCCATCTCTGCAAGAGTGGCATAGAAGCGGAGCGACTGGCAACGATTTTCAAGACTTGCGTTTCCTAACACTGCGTGCTCAGGCGCATTTTGGCTAGCGGAAATATTTCGCAGCCCTGCCGTAGGGCATAGGGGCGCGCATCACCCACACATATTTGTGTGTTTTGTGGTTAAATCGTTTCGCAGTCCTGTCGCGGGCGTTAACGAAAATCTAAAAACGAAGAAACTCCGCTTAGAGGCGGAGTTTCTTTCTCAGTGCTTCGAGGATGGGTGAGAGATCCACCTTGCGATTGGCGTCACCCACGGTGCCATCAAAGCGGTGGGCGTACCTTTCGGTGCAGAGCATCTCCACGAAGCGGGCGAATTTGCCCGTGGTAACCGTGAGGTTATCGAGTACTTCAACATGCGAAGTGCCGACAGCCACGGCTTCACTGAGCATTCCCGTGGATTCGGCGGTCACAAAGAGACGTTCACACTTGGTGACAAAGGCCGGGATGGGATTAAAGCGTTCACGCGAGAAGATGAGGCTGTAATCGAAAGGGAATGTATCAATAACGGCATCGGCTTCTGGCGAGGTGCGACGAGAGGTCGTGACCCAATGCTCACAATCGGGCGTGGCGGCGAAGAGTTGCTCCAACTGCGCCTTCAGCCACTGTGGTTCTACATCAGCAATGGGATTTTTACCCCCAATGATGACACCCACGGCGCGGGGCTTTTTCGGCGTATAACGCGCGAGGAAGGCCTCGGTCTGCTCGCGGTAGAATTCCGGTTGGGCAGGGGTGAGGTTGGTAGGGATTGCGATGACATTTTCTCGTTGGGGCGGGTTGTCAAAGGCGGGAGCCAAGATGGCATCAAAGCCTTTGAGAGAGTAGCCTCTGGGGGTGAGAATGGCCACACAAGGGATGTTGAAACGCTTTCGCAAGAGCTTGAGCGAATAGAAGGTGTTTGAGCCTGCACCGATGATGACGGCGGGGCGTTCGGCCTCAATGAGCGCCTTTGCTTCAGGAAGAACTCCTGTGAGGTCAGGCATCATGCCAAGGCGGTCGCAGAGCAAAGAGAGGGTTTTCTTTACTTTTTTGGGATAAACGCAGGGCAGAAGCTTAAAGGAAAGTCCAAGGCCCTCTGCGAGAGCCTTGGACTGATTTTCGTGCCCAGGTTTACCGTCTGAGAGAATCAGAGCAGTAGCCATGGCAGTGCTTCTTACTTGCCGAAGCGGCCCATTGCGGCGAACTTCGCATAGCGCTGATCGACGAGCTTTTCGATGGGCATCTTCTTGAGTTCTTTAATTGCTGCCAAGACGGCCTTCTTCACGGTTTCAATCGTCTTAGCAGGGTCGGTGTGAGCGCCGCCCTTGGGTTCAGGAATCACGTCATCAACGATGCCGAGCTTCTTGAGCCAAGTGGAGGTGATCTTGAGCGCTTCAGCGGCCACAGGAGCCATCTTGCCATCGCGCCAGAGAATCGAAGCGCAACCTTCAGGGCTGATCACGGAATAGACAGCGTGTTCGAGCATGAGGATGCGGTCACCCACTGCGATACCGAGAGCACCACCCGAACCGCCTTCACCGGTCACGACCACCACAATCGGGGTCTTGAGCACGGACATATCAGCGAGGTTCTTAGCGATAGCTTCAGCCTGGCCGCGTTCTTCTGCGTCTAAACCAGGGAATGCGCCCGACGTATCGACAAGAGCCACGATTGGCATCTTGAACTTTTCAGCGAGGCGCATGATGCGCATAGCCTTACGATAACCATCCGGATTCGCCATACCCCAACGGTTTGCCACCTTTTCTTCAGGGGTGCGACCCTTGCGGTGACCCACGATGACGACGCGTTCATCGCCAATCTTAGCGATACCAGCGTACATAGCGGGGTCATCAGCCACGAGGCGGTCACCGTGCAATTCGATTGCTTCAGGATCCCAAGCGGAGAGATAATCCACAAAGAGGGGGCGTTCTGCGTGACGAGCGATCTTCACCGTTTCCCAAGTGGGGTTGGTGAGTTCTGCGGGCTGAGCGGCTTCAGGAGCGGGAGCAGCAGCCTTCTTAGCAGGGGCGGCCTTCTTAGCAGCGGGCTTCTTAGCAGGAGCCTTCTTAGCGGGGGCTTTCTTCGTTGCCATAACTCTGTTACTCCTTACTTAGCAGCCGTCAAGAGGCGGAGGGTCTTTGCGAGGAAGGCCTTCAAATCCTTACGCGCAACGATCTTGTCGAGGAAGCCATGTTCCAAGAGATATTCCGAAGTCTGGAATTCCGGAGGAAGCTTCTGCTTAATCGTGGTTTCAATCACGCGACGGCCAGCGAAGCCGATGAGCGTCTTGGGTTCGGCGATATTGAGGTCACCCACCATTGCGTAAGAAGCCGAAACACCACCGGTGGTGGGGTCGGTCATCACGGAGATGTAGAGGAGACCTTCATCACGGAGACGCTGAATTGCAGCGCACGTCTTAGCCATCTGCATCAAGGAAACGATACCTTCCTGCATGCGAGCGCCACCGGAAGCGGTGCAGAGGATGAGCGGGCACTTGAGCTTACGAGCTGCTTCAGCAGCCTGGAGAATACGTTCACCCGTACCAGAACCGAGCGAACCACCCATGAAGCTAAAGTCCATTGCGCCGAGCACCACAGGGATCTTATCAAGCTTAGCCGTACCCACCACAATCGATTCACCGATCTTGGTCTTTTCGCGGGTAGCCTTCACCTTGCTTGCATAATCACCAGAAGCGTCGCTAAACGTCAAGGGGTCATTGGCGATCACTTCAGCAGCGATTTCCTTGAAAGAACCCTTATCAGCCAAAAGCTCAATACGTTCACGAGCCGAGAGACGACCATGAGCGCCACAAGCAGGGCAAACCTTCAAATTAGCATTGTATTCTGCCTTAGGGGTGTAAGCACCGCACTTCTTGCAGACATTCCAGAGCGCCTCGGTAGGGACGCGCAACGGCGCTTCAGGCGCCTTTGTAAACCAAGCCATAATTCACTCCTTAAAAAGGGTTAAGACTGAACACACTTTACCAAATCCTGCCATAAAGCGCAAACGTTTTGTTTACCAGAGAACCTTCACTACAGAAGATTTCCATGAGCCGCACAGGGATTAACCACAGAAACCGCAGAAGGCACAGAAAATGCTCCGCAGGGCCCTTTGGGTAGGACTGCGTGGGGATTAAAACCACAAAACACATGAAAAAGGGGCTTCGCAGTTCGAATAAGTCGATTTGAGCGTAGCGAGGACCTCAGCCAATGAATAACCAACAGCCAAAAACGAATAACTCGGCCATAGGCCAAATTCCTAAAAGGGTTAACGAACTAAAAGGGTTAACGAAAACCTAACAACTGACAATTAACAACTGCGGCCGCAGGTTGCTTGCTTTTCTTTTCCCAAATCGTGTATGATGCTCCTTGTAAATTACTGCTAATGGAGAGGATATTGCTATGGCGTTTCAAGATAAAGTCGTCGTCATTACTGGTGGGGCACAGGGGATTGGGAAGTGCTGTGCAGAGCTCTTTCAAAGCAAGGGCGCCCTTGTGCAGATTATTGATTGCCAACCCGGCCCCTGGTTTGTTGGCAATCTTGCAGAAAAATCGGTATTAGAAACCTTTGCAAAAGAGATCATCCAACGTTACGGTCGCGTGGATGTCTTGGTCAATAATGCAATGCCACTCTTCAAAGGGATTGATACGTGCACGTATGAAGAATTCGCCTATGCGCAAGCGGTGGGCGTAACGGCACCGTTCTACTTAGCTAAATTATTTAAGGATGCTTTCGCGCCAGGAGCCTCGATAATCAACATCTCCTCTTCACGCGATCGTATGAGTCAACCCCAATCCGAGAGTTATACCGCAGCCAAGGGAGGCATTGCGGCCTTGACGCACGCACTCGCGGCGAGTTTCGCAGGACGGGTGCGCGTAAATTCCATTTCCCCGGGTTGGATTGACACCACCAACACCCCCTACGAAGGTGCAGACGCCACGCAACATTTCACAGGGCGCGTAGGCCATCCGCTCGATATTGCCCACATGGTGTGTTATCTTGCATCAGAAAAAGCAGGCTTTATCACAGGTGAAAACATCTGCATTGACGGCGGCATGACACGCCAGATGATTTACCACAATGACTGTGGTTGGACATTCCAAGGGATGTCCCCCACAGCCTAATCAGCCACTATTCCACATCCCTCCATCGTGCCATAGCGCGAGCGCTCCGCTCCGCGCAGGATAGCGTAGTTTCCGCAAGCCAGAATGCGCCTGAGCATGCAGTGATAGGAAACGTAAGTCTTGAAAATCGCTGCCAGTCGCTCCGCTCCCATGCCACTCTTGCAGAGAAGGCCAATAGACTCACAGCCCATCGCGAGGATATTGAGATGGCGCTATTGATAGCAGCGGGCAGCCCATTCCATAGACTTACAGCTCGTCGTGAGGATATTGAGTTTATGGAACATTCGGCAGGAGCGGAGCGACTGGCAGATGCACAAATCTCCAAGAGATCGCGCTTTTCCTAGCACAGCATACTTGGGCGCATAGAGGCGTTAAAAACTCCGTCATCCTGTGTCGCAGCTGATTTAAATTTATAGTAGGATATCTAAAAGCAGACGACCTCAAGCGTGGGCTTGAAGTCGTCCGTTGTGTACGCTTTTGGGCGGATTAGAGCGCAGCCTTGCGGGCTTCAAGGGCCGCGATTTGTGCTTCTAATTCCACCTTACGGTCGCGCTGGTTCTGAATAATCGCTTCAGGAGCCTTGGAGACGAATGCTTCATTGGAAAGCTTTGCGTTGATGCCCTTGAGGAAGCCTTGGAGCTTCGCGATTTCCTTTTTAAGCTTTTCTGCTTCAGCCTTGGTGTCAATCAAGCCTTCAAGCGGGAGGTAGACCATACCAGCGGTAAGGAGCTTAGAAGGCATTGCCTTGGCAGGGGCTTCCGTGATGAAGGTGATGTTTTCAGCACGGATAGCGGCCTTCAAGGAGTCAATATCGCGAGCGAGATTGGCTTCAAGGGCTGCGGTGGCGGGCTGAAGCATGAGGTTGATGGCTAATGCCGGCGGCACGCCAGAATCGGCGCGGAGCGAACGGCATCCCGTGATGAGTTCGCGCTTGGTTTCCACGTAAGCGAGCACTTCTTCGGAGAGACCCCATGCGGACTGCTGTTCTGCGCTGTAACCCGTCGGGTAGGGCGCACGCATGATGGAGTCTGCTTCTTGGCAGTAACCCAACTGATGCCAGATTTCTTCGGTAACGAAGGGCATGTAGGGGTGAAGCAAACGAAGAATCTTGCCATACACGTCAGCGAGCAATGCGAGCACCTGGCGACGACGGCCTTCGTCTTCTGCGTTAAGGTCACCCTTAGCGTATTCAAGATACCAGTCGCAGAAGTCGGTCCAAGCGAAATCGTAGATAGCGAGCGCGCCTTCCTGAATGCGATACTTACTGAGTGCGCCAGACATTGCAGCACAGACGTTGTGGGTCTTGAGCAAGAGATGACGGTCGTCATCGTGCAAGAGGGCTGCATCAAGCGTGAGACCATCACCAGCGTAGTTTGCGAAGGAGAAGTCTCCAAGCTTTTCAGCGTTCATCTGGAGGAAGCGTGCAGCATTCCAGAGCTTGGTACCGAAGTTGCGGCCAATCTCGAACTTGCTCATATCCACCTTGGTATCAGTTTCCATCGAGGTGATGAGTGCGAGCGAGAAGCGCAAGGCATCTGCGGAATACTGACTAATCACTTCCAACGGGTCAAGGGAGTTGCCCAAGCTCTTGGACATCTTGCGGCCCTGTGCATCGCGCACGATACCGTGAAGGATGATGTTCTTGAAGGGCGCCTTACCCATAAATTCGTAACCAGCCATCATCATACGCGACACCCAGAAGAAGAGGATGTCTGCGCCAGTGACGAGGTCGGCCGTGGGATAGTAGAAATCGAGTTCGGCGGTCTTTTCGGGCCAACCAAAGGTCGAGAACGGCCACAGCCAAGAAGAGAACCACGTGTCGAGCACGTCAGGATCTTGCGTGATGGCATCCTTACCAGCGCCGCACTTCGGACAGGTTTCAGGCGCGGTGGGATTGGCCCATTCGTGACCGCAAGCGCAGGTGTAAACCGGAATACGGTGACCCCACCAAATCTGACGGCTAATGCACCAGTCGCGGATGTTTTCCATCCAGTTGAAATAGACGCTTTCCCAACGCTTCGGAAGGATGGAGACCTCGCCCTTACGCACTGCTTCAATTGCGGGCTGAGCAAGCGGCTTCATCTTCACGAACCACTGCTTCGAAAGGCGGCTATCTACCACAGTGTGGCAACGGTAGCAATGGCCGATCTGATTCTGATAGGGTTCCACCTTTACAAGATAACCGCCCTTTTCGAGATCTTCCACAATCGCCTTACGGCATTCAAAACGATCCATGCCTTCATAACCCGAAAGCGCGTTCATCGTGCCATCGTCATTCATCACGTCCACCTGCGGGAGGTCATGACGCTGACCCACTGCAAAGTCATTGGCATCATGCGCCGGCGTAATTTTCACCACGCCCGTGCCGAATTCCTTTTCTACGTAATCATCAAAGACAACAGGAATTTCGCGACCCGTGAGCGGCAAAATAACCTTCTTACCCTTGAGGTGTGCATAACGTTCATCCTTGGGATTCACAGCTACAGCTGTATCGCCAGGCAACGTTTCAGGACGCGTGGTTGCCACCGTCACATATTCGCCTTCGCTACCCACCACAGGATAACGTACATGCCAGAGATTACCATTGTTGGGTTCGTGCTCAACTTCGTCATCGGCGAGCGCCGTGCCGCAACGCGGACACCAATTTACGATGTAGTTGCCGCGATAAATCAAACCCTTGTTGTACAAATCGCAGAACACCTTCGCCACAGCTGCCGAAAGGCCTTCATCCATCGTGAAACGTTCACGCGTCCAGTCTGTGGAATTGCCGAGCTTACGCTGCTGACGCACAATCGTGCCGCCATACTCTTTACGCCATTCCCACACGCGATCAATAAAGGCCTCACGACCGAGATCTTGGCGACGCTTACCTTCCTTACGAAGCGCCTTTTCCACCACATTCTGCGTAGCGATACCTGCATGGTCCGTACCTGGCATCCAGCACGTATTATCACCGCACATACGATGCCAACGCACCAACACGTCCTGAATCGTCTGATTCAATGCGTGGCCCATATGCAAAATACCCGTCACATTCGGCGGCGGAATTACGACCGAGTAGGGCTTTCCCCCAGTAGCAGGTTCGTCATGAAAACAACCTTGCTCTTCCCAGCGAGGATACCACTTACTTTCAACGGCCTTAGGGTCGTAATGTTTGTCCATCATGGATGCAATCCTTTGTACTAAAAGCTGTACTTAAATAAAAAACGCGCGATAGTATATCATAAAGCGCCCCATAATACGATACCTGAATACGTAAAACTGTAAAATTTAATGCAATTAAACCACAGAGACTAATCCCTAAAAATGACACACTAACGATATGTCAAAGGGAGACAAAAAATGGGATTAAGTGAACTAGAGAAGCGTCTAATAAGTGGAATGGTAAGTTCTGGAGTCGACGAACGGACAATTCTTGGCATCATGATGACCTTGTCGACGAAGAAACAAAAATTGTGTATGGGAAAGTGGATGAGTTTATACGGAGAAAAGAAGGGGTGTTTCCCTCCACCAGAACTTTACCCAATAGCACTGAGGGCCGTCCTGGAGGAGATTCCGACTCCTAAAGAGGAGGAATAAATAACGCTGATAAATGTGCGAGGAAAATGGGAGGAAGTCTTCGTTGGAAGGAGGTCTTATGGTGAAGAAGTTTGAGCCTACAATCTTGCAAAGGAAGCTTATGAGGTTGATGATTTAGGCGAAGATCTCTCCGTCCTTGGGGCATGGGTTTTGAACGTCTTGCCAATGGAGAAACAACAAGTTAAATTTTAAAGAATTTCTGCATAGAATTGGTGGTTGATTGGTTGGCGGATTCATTTGATTAAAATTCTAACTTAACCCTCCTTTAGAATAACATGTTTTATGTAATGGGGCAAATTATCCTCAGGTTTGGGTGGACGTTTGGAGGGGGTAAGGGGATTTGGAGAGGACATTTGGATCGAATTGAGGTTGAAATCAAGCCTAATTGACCTTCAAAAAGGGTTGAATTGAATCGCAAGACAGGTTGTTTTGATTTGCAATATGGGCTGTCTTTACCGTCAATATGGGCGATATTGAGTCAAAAGACTGCCCATGTTTGTGAAAAAGGCGCTAAAATGGCGCTCAATAGTTTAAGTTTTAAACTATTTTGTACTATTATTGGTGCGAAATAAGTTGTTGGTTTGCAAATAGTTATTTTGAAATATTGTTGTGCCGCCAAATATATCGCCCAAATAGTACATTTTGTACTAATAAGTGTTTTTCGAAAAATAGTACAAGTGCCAATAAAACTTAAATTTATAAGCCTTTTATTCTTTTACCCCCACACTTGGAACTTGAACCAAAAGTGTTTGAGACTTAAACATCACATTTCAGTGGCAATTTGTTGTAAATGTTTTGCTTTCAGTTGCATCCATGTCTTTTTTAATTGAAAATAACTAGATTTAGAAATCGAATGAAATGTTGTAAACCTACCGTGTCTGGATTTTTCTGTAACGCAATACCAAATTGCAAAGTCTACACATCCTGTTGGTTGTAAAAGGTAACCATCATATAGTAGTTCTTCGGCTTCACACTTAAAAAAACTCCTCAAGTCATAGATATCAACAGTACGGAGTAAATTATCATAAATAATAACGCTTCTCTCAGTGATATAATACTGGGTCGTAAAAAAACACATAATATGCATCAAAACACACCCAGTGAAACCTAATGCGACATAGTAGAGAAAAGGCGCATCTTTCCAGAAAAACGTAGCACTAATCCCCAAAAAAAGAAAAAAAAGAGGAAGCCATCTAACCCCTCCCCATAGGGGAGGGCGACAGCTCCATAACACCATTTCTGTTGAAGGAATAATATCCCCAATTGTAATATATAACTTTTTAATCCACCTATCTGTACAATTCACTATATTACCTTTAGCCACCCACTTAGTATGCCACACCCAGAACATAAACACCTCTCTTTCTCTTTAATAAAGTTGTTTTTCAAAAAGATAAGCCTTAAAAATCCACTCTGCCAAATGAATTATGAATAAAACCATACAAAGACTGTAACAACAAATAAGACGGATCCCTTCCACCCCATCTGCCGTCGGTGGGATTACAGTGACGGTAGTTATAATACACCAATCCTAACGTATTGTCGTGGTACTCTGAGGAGAATATGCGCCCGAGACCGCCAGGGCTGGGAAAGCGGAAGAGGTTATCGGTGGAGAAGAGCGGTCGCGTCGCCATGGGTTCGATTGACTCCCATGCAGAATGAGTCCACGAAAACTGTTTCTCTAAGACACTTGCGGCATACATGCTTCTGTACTAGTCATTCAACTGTCACTACTTTAACACATACCCCTAAGCATTTCAAATTCTTTTTGTTTTAAAAATTAAAGGCGACGAGTTAACGCGTCGCCTTACCTTTATAATTTAAGTTTTAAACTATTTTGTACTATTATTGGTGCGAAATAAGTTGTTGGTTTGCAAATAGTTATTTTGAAATGTTGTTGTGCCGCCAAATATATTGCCCAAATAGTACATTTTGTACTAATAAGTGTTTCTCGAAAAATAGTACAAGTGCCTATAAAACTTAAACTCAAAAGAGGTAAAAAGTTGCTCATTTTTAGACCAAAATGGTGCGGCGAAAGGGAAGGAAGCGACTGTAGAGACATTAAAAAGCGCTTTTTTATGGTATATCTCTTTGTGATGTAATGAGATATGTTATTTTCATGAAGATGGGCGAATAGTGGAAAAGAGGGCGATTTTCGTTAGTTTTGCGAAAAAAGTGATTCGCATTGCAAAAAACGCTCTTAAACGTCTAAAAAGTGGACTTGCTGCGTATTGTATTTTTAACTTATTTTGAAGCTTTTTTCAAATAAGTAATGGCGTTTTAGGGATTTATTTTAGGGGAATTGTTACGTTTGTATTGTTTGGGTTTTGAGGAGAGGTGTCTGTATTGACGGTCTGAGGGATGTTTTGTGGGCATGTGATGGATTTGTTGAGGCGGTTGTGCTGTCGGGGCATTGCGTTAATGAGGGGTAGGTTTGGATTTCATTGTTTTGCTTTAGATTCGCAGGTGTTTACTGCTGTAATGTGCGGCACAATTTCCGCATTTGCCGCCACATTTTACTTCTATATATAAAAGAAATGTGCTATACTATGAGCTTAGTTTTAAAGGAGTTTGATTATGCCAAAAGTCGCTGTATTATTGCCGTGCTACAATGAAGCGTTGACCATTGAGAAGGTGGTGCGTGATTTTCGTGCAGAATTGCCTGAGGCTGATATTTGGGTGTATGACAATAACAGTTCGGATGGTTCTGCGGATTTAGCGCAGGCTGCAGGGGCTTTGGTGCGTCGTGTGCCGCAGCAGGGTAAGGGCCATGTGGTGCGTCGTATGTTCCAGGAAGTGGATGCAGATGTTTACGTGATGGTGGACTCTGATGATACGTATCCGGCAGACGAAGTGCATAAGTTGATCCAGCCGGTGCTCGCGGGTGAGGCGGATATGGTCAATGGCGATCGCTTGTCTTCCACGTACATGAAGGAAAATAAGCGTCCTGGCCATAATTTCGGCAACACGCTTGTGTGCACGTTGATTCGTCTTTTGTGGGGTCAGCGTGTAAATGACGTGATGACGGGTTATCGCGCCTTCAGCCGTCTTTTCGTGAAGAGTTGCCCTGTTTTGGCGCAGGGTTTTGAAATCGAAACCGAAATGACGCTGCATACGATTGATAAGCGTATGAGCTTGGTGGAAGTGCCTGTGCAGTATCGTGACCGCCCAGAAGGCAGTTTCTCGAAACTGAATACCGTGAGTGATGGCATTCGTGTGTTGAAGACGATTTTCAATCTCTTCCGTTTCTATCGTCCGGAATTGTTCTTCGGGGCTGTGGGCACGGTGTTATTGATTTGCGCAACCGCTTTGTTTGTGCCAGTCTTAATCGAATACTTTAAAATTGGCGAAGTGCCGCGTCAGCCGACGTTGAATTTCTCTGGCTTCCTTGCGATGGCTGGGTTATTGTCCTATGGCGTGGGACTTATTTTGGGTGCTTGCAAGAAACAAAATGATCAAATGTTTGAAATTCTCGTTTCTCAAGAAAAGGGACGTGAAGTTCAGAGGAGTTAAAATGTCGAAAGACGAAAATCAGAAAAATTCTGAAAAGAAAGATAAATCCCCCGAGAATCAAAACAAAAAACCTCAGTGGCGTGCGCCATTGATGGTTTGGGTGTTATTGGCAGTCTTTATTTGCTCGCTATTTGCGTTGTTTAACGGTGGTGGAGAAGGATTGGCGCTTGGTAAAGTAAACGCACCTTTGACGCAGTTGGACTTTTGGCAACGTGTTGAAGCAGGGGTGGTGAAGGATGAAGCTGGCACGGTCAAGGGAAATGCTGCGCTGGCAGAGGTGAAATTGGTTCGTGAAGGCCAGGATGAGACCTCGTTGCAAGGTGAATGGTTGCCCAAGCCTGCTGCTGAAGGTGCGACACCTGCTGCGAATGCAAAGGGTGAAGCCTTTAGCTTGAACATCTTGGATATCGAAGGCGTGGAAGCGCGTTTGGCAAGCTTGGGCGTGCGCACGCTTCAAGAGAATCATCGCAGCTGGTGGGGCCCCATCTTCGTTTCGATGTTGCCGATTCTCCTCTTCTTCTTGTTGTTCTACTTCCTCTTCATGCGCCGTATGGGCGGTGGCGGAGATGGTCCTTTTGCCTTTGGTAAATCGCGTGCAAAGATGATGAATAAAGCGGATGCAAAGATTCGCTTTAAGGATGTCGCTGGCGTAGATGAAGCCAAGGAAGAAGTGCAGGAAATTGTAGACTTCTTAAAGGAACCTAAGCGCTTTGAGGCTGTGGGTGGCAAGGTGCCGAAGGGCGTCCTTTTAATGGGGCCTCCTGGCACGGGTAAGACGATGCTTGCGAAGGCTATCGCTGGTGAAGCAGATGTGCCATTCTTCTCGATTAGCGGCTCTGACTTTGTGGAAATGTTCGTGGGCGTCGGTGCAAGCCGCGTGCGTGACATGTTTGAACAGGCCAAGAAGAATGCGCCGTGCATTCTCTTCATTGACGAAATTGACGCGATTGGCCGTACGCGTTTCACGGGTATTGGTGGTGGTCACGATGAACGTGAACAGACCTTGAATGCAATGCTCGTGGAAATGGACGGCTTTGAAGGGAATAGTGGCGTGATTGTGATGGCCGCGACCAACCGTGTGGACGTGTTGGATCCGGCATTGACGCGTCCAGGCCGCTTTGACCGTCAGATTGTGGTGGATTTGCCAACCGTGGAAGGGCGCGTGGCCATTCTCAAGGTGCACGCTGATAAGGTGAAGCTCGCAGAAGACGTTGATTTGGAACGCGTTGCGCGCGGTACACCTGGTTTCTCGGGTGCAGATTTGGCCAACCTCTTAAACGAAGCCGCCTTACTTGCTGCTCGTGCCCGTCGTACGAAGGTGACGCATGCCGACTTGGAAGAAGCACGTGACAAGGTGCTTTGGGGCCGTGAACGCCGTTCGCATGCGATGGCTGACAAGGATCGTCGGATTACGGCATGGCACGAAGGGGGGCACGCCTTGGCACAGGTGTTGCTTGAACACACCGAGCCTTTGCACAAAGTGACGATTATTCCGCGTGGTCGTGCACTCGGCGCTACGATGACATTGCCTGAGCGTGATGTTTTGAATCGTACAGAGAGTGAGATGAAGGACATGCTCGTGGTTTTGACTGCGGGACGTATCGCAGAAGCGTATTTCACGGGAGAACGTTCTACCGGTGCATCGCAGGATATTAAGATGGCGACGCAGCTCGCACGTCGAATGGTCTGTGCGTATGGCATGAGCGAACACTTTGGCTTCCAAGCCTTTGGCGATAATGAAGAGCAGATTTATCTTGGTCGCGAAATCGGCCGTAAGCAAGATCACTCGGAAGCCACCGCGCGTGCGATTGACACCGAAGTCACGGAATTGGTGAAGGAAGCCTATCGCCGTGGTGAAGAAATTCTTGCCGCAAATCGTGACAAGTTAGAATTGTTAGTTGAGTATCTTTTAGAAGTGGAAACCGCCGATGGGCGCGACGTTGAACGCTTGGTTCAGACCGGAATTAAGCCTGAAGTGAAGCGACCTGTGGCAGCAGAGGAGCAAAATACCATGACAACCGAAAATTCTTCCGCCCGCGTCATTGCAATTGATGGCCCCAGCGGTGCAGGTAAATCGTCTGTTTCTAAGGAAGTGGGCAAGCGTTTAGGCTTCTTGCACGTGGACTCTGGCGCGCTCTATCGCATTGTGACTTGGCAGTGCTTAGAACAGGGGGTGGACACTTCTGATCCTGAAGCCGTAGCGGCATTGGCAAAGGATTTGGCAATTGATTGCAAGGCTGAAGACGGACGCGTCGTGTATGAAGTGGGCGGCATTCGTCCTGATAAGGAACTTCGCGAACCGCGCATCAATGCACACGCTTCTCCTGTGGCGACCGTTCCTGCCGTGCGTGCCAAGATTACCGAAGGGTTGCGCAGCTTGACGCGTTTTGGCAACTTGATTATTGAAGGTCGCGATATCACGACGGCCGTTTTCCCTGACTCTCCCGCAC
>JAZRAG010000011.1:0-15814 GCA_045634445.1 Candidatus Spyradenecus sp.
AAGTCGCCCTTAGCAATATCGCCAAAACCATTGAGGTAGGTCATATTGGAGGGGGCGAGGTCTGCACTACCGCCAACGAGCCAAGGCACCACGGGTGCGTGGGCGTTGAGCACCTTACCAGAGGCGACGCGGGTGGAGATGGGCTTGCCATCCCATTCGGGTAAGTGGTCATCAAGATCTTCAGGAAGGGCATTCTTCATGCACAAATCCCAAGTAGCCTTGAGCTTGGCATCTGCAGCGAATGCAGCCTTTGCCTTACGCTTCCATGCGTTGCGAACGCGTTTCATGCGAGCGGCACGAGCGGTGAAGAGTTGTTGGATGGATTCGGGGATGACGAAGGATTCGTCGGGATTGAAACCGAGGGCCTGCTTGGTGAGGCGGAGCTCGTCAGCGCCGAGCGGTGCACCATGGCAGGATGCGGAGTCTGCCTTATTGGGCGAACCCTTACCAATGGTGGTGTTGCAAATCACGAGGACAGGCTTGTCTTCAGACTTGACGGCCTTGCGGAGTGCGCGGGCGATAGCGACGAAGTCGTGACCATCGCAGGTGAACACGCGCCAACCATAACCTTCGAAGCGCTTCTTGGTGTCGTCGGACATCGTGATATCCACGCGGCCTTCGATGGAGATGCGGTTGGAGTCATAAAGCATAATGAGCTTGTTGAGGCCGAGGTTACCTGCCATCGAGCAAGCTTCGTGAGAGATTCCTTCTTCCAAGTCGCCATCGCCGCAGGTCACCCAAGTGCGGTGATCCACGAGCGTGCAGTCAGGCGTATTGAAACGTGCAGCCATCATGCGTTCTGCAATGGCCATACCCACTGCATTGGCGATGCCCTGGCCGAGCGGGCCAGTGGTGGTTTCAACACCAGGGACCATGCCGTATTCAGGGTGGCCAGGGGTGCGGCTACCGAGCTGACGGAACTGCTTCAAATCGTCAAGGGAGATTTTGTGACCAGAAAGGTGCAACAATGCATAGAGCAGGGTGGAACCGTGGCCGCCGGACATCACAAAGCGGTCGCGATCTGCCCATGCAGGGTCGGCACCGCAAATCTTCAAGTGGCGCAACCACAATACTGCGGCCACGTCGGCAAGGCCTAAAGCCACGCCCGGGTGACCCGAATTGGCGGTCTGGACTTCATCAGCGGCAAGGCAACGAAGCGTGTTGGCTGCCAAAAGCATCTCATTAGCGTCAAGTTTGCTCATTTAATTAAACCTCTATTTAGGCAAAAATTGAACGCGCATTATATCAAAAACTGCCACAATTTGCACACCTTTCCTTTAAAAACTTTAAAAAAGTGCCACTTTTTGTGAAGGGACGCGATTGCACAGAGCTTCAATTATGGGCGTAAAGCCGTGATTTTAAGCATTGTGTCCATGGGTGTACATTTTTAATGGAAATGGCGATGTTTTCAAGTGAGGACGAATGGTCAGTAAAGGGTGTTTTGGGGGAAAGTTGTTAACATTTTGAAAACAAGCCTTTTTCAACTTCAAAACAACCTGTATTGAAAAGCAAAACAACCTGTATTGAAGTTCAAAACAAGCCTTTTTCATTTTGGCCTTTAATTTACCTTTTTTTTGGGGAAGGACGCTTTGTTTTAAACTTGAGCCTTCTTTTTCTCTATAACAGGACTCGGTTACGCTTGAAGAGCGTTGATTTTGCGTTAAGGCGCATGCCTTTTTAAGTGGAGTATGAGGAGAGAATTTGGGAGGGGCTTCTTGGGAAACCGATGCGCGAGAGGTGGGAAAGCGCGTTTTTGTATGCGCAGGCGTGATTGGAAAGTCGTCAAAAAGGTGGTTGTATATCCTAGAATTGCGCTCTAATGTAATACCTTATTAAAAAAGTCATATTTCACGCGAAAATAACTTGCACTTTTCCGCAGAATAGGGTAGCATTTTAGGCAGACGTGAGAGTTGCTCTCGCGAATCTCGTTATAGAGTGAGGATACTTATGAAAAAAATGCTCGTGGCTCTTTTTGCCGTTGCTTCTTTGGTCGGTGCTACCTACGCAAATGAAACGAAAGCTGAAGGCGAATATCAGCGCGTTGAAACCCGTACGGTTACGCCCGTAGTTTTCTCCGTTCATGGTAAGCAGACGATTGACATCATCGGTATGCGCCTCGGCGTTTGGGGTGCTTGCCACAATGTCACCGGTTTGGACCTCATGCTCGGTGGTGGCGAAGCTGTGAATGCTTATGGTTTGCAGGTTTCGTTGCTCCGCAACAAGGTGATTGACCGCGCTGGCGCACTCCAGGTCGCAATTGGTTATAACTCTGCAGGCACGCTCTCTGGTGCTCAGGTTTCTCTCTACAACCAGGCCATCGTGGCAAAGGGCGTTCAGGTAGGTCTCATCAATGCAGCTAACGATGTGCGCGGTTTGCAGATTGGTCTCGTGAACACCACGGATGCAATCTATGGTTATCAGATCGGCATCATCAATGTGATCAAGAGCTCTCCGACTCCGTTCTTCCCTATCATCAACTTCACGCCTTCTGCAGACTAAGGATAGGATGATATGGAGAACTGGAAAAAAGAACTTGAAGATATCTTTTTGAGTGACTCTTTGGCCTCTCGTGCCGAAAGAGAAAACGCTCGCTTTAGCCAGTTCTTGCGCGAAGTGGTTACCCCCGCACTGAATGAAGTCGCGGGGGAAATGCGTCGCTTAGGGCGTACTGCAAGCGTGCGCGAAGCGCCCGCTTCTACCATCTTGACGGTTTATCGTAATAACGGCGCAGTCGAAGAAATCTGCTATTCGGTGACGCGTCGCTTTATTAACGATGGCATCTTGCCAGAAGCCCATGCACGCGTTGTGCGAACAAATGCACGTGCGACCACGCATGAGGAACCCTTCCGTCCTGAAGGTACGCAATATACGATTGACGATGTGACATCGGAAGATATCATTCGTTCCTTCTTGACTTTCTATCGTATGACAAAGGGACAGTAATGGGCTGGAAAGGTAAAGACCCTTACGAAGGAATGCGTCCAGAGGCAACTTTGGGCGCCTCTTTTTCTCAACGTTTAAGCGTGTGGCTCGGCACAGGCCTTGGCTTAGGTCTTGTGGCACCTTGTGCGCCCGGGACCTTCGGTTCCTTGCCAGGCGTGCTCCTTGCATGGGCGTTCGCTGCATGGCTCTCCTGGCCGTGGCAGCTTGTGGCATGCCTTGTATTGACATTGCTTGCTGTGCCCGTGTGCACCATCACCGAACGCACGTTAAAGAAAAAAGACGACGGACGCATCACCGCGGACGAATGGATGCTTTATCCTATCGCAACGATTGGGTTGCCTCTCTGCGAAATGCCGTGGCTCTTTCTCTCAACATTCATCGTTATTCGCATCTTAGATGTGCTCAAGCTTCCGCCTGCGCGTCAGATTCAGTATCTGCCAGAAGGATGGGGCATTGTGGCAGACGACTTTGCCTCCCAGTGGTATGCATTAGCTGTAAACTGGGGCCTTCTCTATGCTTGGCAGACTTGGATGTAATTCTTTGAGCAACGACACCTGCGGCGAAAACGTTCGCAGGTCCGTTGTATTAAAGGGTCACTTAGGCGAGAAGGCGTAGGGACGACGTAAAAGCGTTTTTAAGAAGAAATAGATTGAAAAGTAGTATGTGCGCATGAGGAAACTATTACTTTTGGGTTTGATGCTTGTATTCGCTAAATCCGTGGGATTGGCGAATTCAATTCTTGAAATGACGGGGAAGGCCGCAGGCACAAAACCTGACATCCTCTTTCTTGCGCCAAAGTTGAAGAGTCCGCCAAAAGCGTATACAAAAACGCTCGCAACAACTGCAAAGCTCGGAACTGTTTTGCCGCACGCCTTCCTCACTGAAAGCGCGTTTTGCTCAATGGGGCCAGTTCCTGTTTTGAAAGCGGCGGGTTATCGCATTTTGCCAATCCGCGATGTCACGTGGGAAGAAGCCGCAACACGCCTAAAAGAAATCCTCGATTTACGTTATCGGACACGCTATGAAGACGGGATTCGTCAAGATCCGCTCTGTGCGATTCTTTGTGAAGAAGTCTCACCAGAAAGCTTTGCGACGACATTGCCGCAGTTGTTAGACACAGATACGCTCATATTGCTTGCGCCGCAAGATGAGACACTGCCCCTTACCGTAATCTGGAAGAATTATGTGTGGCCAACGCAACACTCTGAACAATCAATGCGCGTAGAGCATTGGGTCGCAACGCTTGCTGAGATTGTAGGTTTGCCGCCACCAGCAGAAAGTGGCGCTGTTTCGGTGCTGCCTTTGCTGACGGGTTCGGGGTATCAGCGCCCATTAGAGCAGCCGTTACTCTTGGGACCAACCGCATCTGCCGCGCAAAAAGTGGCACCTTGTACAATGGTGTGCTCGTATACGCAGTTGGAGAAGCATTGTCCGTGGGTGCCAGACTTCACAGATCAGCGCAATCTTCCGCCAACAGAACGTCTCTTTGTCTCCTCGTCACTGCCAATTTCCGAAACGTTAGTGCCGCGGATAACTGCGCGACGTGAACCTCAAGGTCTTTATATTCGCACTGTTCTTTCGGAATGCACAATGACATTGCCGCCGAAAGTCTCCTGTGTCGTGCGTGTAAAAGGGTATCCTGTCTTTTCTGTTTGGAAGCCTGAAACTGAAACAACGTGGAACTTTGTGCGAATGGAACCCCAAATTGTGGAGTTGTTCCTTGTCATTCCTTCAGAAATGGATCCCGTTAAAGCACTGCCATTCTTGTTTGCACCTGCCGTAAAAGAAGGTGAAGCGTCGAAATAGTTTTACGTTTTAACGCAATAAGAAACGCGCTTCCAATGGAGGCGCGTTAGTTGTTTCAAAAGGCGTATATACATTACTGTGTAACTTCAAGCAGTGTACGTTCCATCGCATCAAGTACTTCGTAGCCGCGAGTAGTTGGTGCAAAACGATCCGTCAGCAATCCTTGTTGTTGGAAAAGGTGCAATCGCGCGCGCCATTGTTCAATGAAAGGTGAAAGACAAGGGAAGTCTTTTTCACACTGTTCAAGATTGAAACCGGTGTTTAAACGTAAAGCTGTAAGGATGCGTTCAAGTGCATCATCTAAGGGAGAGAGGCGCTCTTCGCAGCCCTCTCCATAACGACGCACAGTCCCAATGCGCGAAACTGCGCCCCGACCAAGGCCAACATAATCGCCACCATGCCAAGTATTGAGATTGTGACGACATTCATAAGAGGGGCGCGCATAGTTAGAGGTTTCGTAACGAATAAGCCCTGCTGCGTGAAGGCATTCGCTTGCTTCGGCTATCGCATCGCAAACAACATCTGCATCAGGAGGTGGAATGCCTCGTTGAGCCCAAGCACTTCCTTCGTCAATAGAGAGTGAATAGATTGAAAGATGTGGGAGATCTAATTCCAAAGTGCGCGTAAGCGTGTCGCGCCATTGCTGAGCACTGACACCAGGTAAGCCTGCAATGAGGTCAATCCCTGTGTCGGGAATAGCCGCTCGTGCCGTTTGAATAGCGTGTAATGCTTGAGCAACGGTGTGGCGGCGATTGCAGTATTGTAAGACGTTGTCATCAAAACTCTGTACGCCAATGCTAATACGTGTTACGCCACATTCGGCTAATGTCGCCATCAGTTCAGGCGTAACCGTCGCAGGATGAAGTTCTACACTCCATTCGTAGTCATTCGCAAAGGTGAAGAGTCCACTCTGTTGTAACGCTTTAAAGCCTTCACTGCCGATGAGACCTGGTGTGCCGCCGCCACAGTAGAGCGTTTTTAAAGGGTTGAGATGGATTTGACGCGCTTGCACTTCTGCTTGAAGTGTTTGAATGTACCCAAGCATGTCTGCGGGTGGCGGTCCTGAAACAAAGGCGCAATAGCCACATCTTCCCGTGCAGAAGGGGAAGTGTAGGTAAAGATGTTCAAGGGAGGAGTTGGCAGACATAATGGAATTTTGCGCGGGAAAAGGCGCTTACTTGCTCGCGTGATGATTGCGCGGCAGTTAGGAGTCTTGCAACTCTTTGATGTTCTTCAAGCCAAAATGCTCAAGGAAGGTGCTGGTGGTGCCGTAAAGGAAGGGGCGACCAGGCAATTCACTGCGGCCAACGGTGCGGATGAGATTGAGCTCAAGAAGTGCGCGTACAGTGTGATCTGTGGATACACCGCGCACGGCTTCAATCTCAGCCTTGCTGACGGGTTGGCGATAGGCAATGATGGCGAGTGTTTCAAGCGCAGCGCGCGAAAGGCGTTGGGGCTGTTCTTGCTTTAGCAGTGTGCGTACCCAAGGTGCCGCGGCGGGCACTGTACGGAGCGAGAAGCGGCCGTCTTCTTCGCAGAGACGAATGCCTAAATCTGCATGTGAGAGTGTAGCGCCAATATCTTCGAGGTAGGTGCGGATTTCTCGAACGCCTGCTTGCGCAAAGATTGCTTCAGGGGTTTCGGGCTCCGCACCTTCTCCACGATGCTTAAGTGCATCGTGCAATTCCTCTACAGTCATCGGGTGTTCGGCGCCAAAGAGCATAGCGCCAATCACGGATTGTAAGCTTTTGGGTGCGGGTAGTGTTATCTCATCACTCATAGGAAGCTTTGCTGTAGAGGTGGGGGTGTGCTACAAGAGCGGTTAATCACAGTGTGGCGCAACGCTTTAGGAGAGCGTTGCACCTGTGGAAGCGTTGCCCACGAGTTTGGCATAACGCTTTAACCAACCCGTGACTTGACGTTCGGGCCAGGGCTGTGCCACGGCACGACGTGCTGCGATTTCTTCTTCTGTGAGCGCCACTTCGAGGAGGTTGTTGGGGATGTCGATATTGATGGTATCGCCATCTTGAACCAAACCAATGATGCCGCCTTCTGCTGCTTCAGGCGAGACGTGACCAATGCAAGCACCGTGTGTAGCGCCAGAGAAGCGTCCGTCGGTGATGAGTGCCACCTTTTCGCCGAGGCCTGCACCGATGATGTAAGCGGTAGGTGCGAGCATTTCCTGCATGCCAGGGCCGCCCTTCGGACCTTCGCCACGAATGACCACGACATGTCCTGCGCGCACTTTGCCTGCGAGAATGCCTTCGCATGCTTCTTCTTGGGAGTTGAAGCAAATGGCTTCACCAGAGAATTTGAGCATAGAGGCGTAGACGCCTGCGCGCTTTACGATTGCGCCCTGTTGGGCGAGGTTACCGTGAAGTACAGAGAGGCCGCCATCCTGAGAGTAGGGCGCTTCTAAGGTGCGAATGACGTCAGTGTCGGTGATTTCTGCTGCGGCAGCGATTTCGCCGAGCGTCTTGCCGCTCACGGTCTGCTTCGTGAAGTCAATCAAGCCGTCGCGTTCGCTCAAACGCTTCAAGATGCCAGAGATACCGCCGGCGCGATCAACGTCAACCATGTGATAGGCGCAGCTGGGAGCCACTTTGCAGACGTGCGGGGTGCGCTTCGAAATCATATCGATGCGGCGCAAGTCGTAGTCGATACCAGCTTCGTGTGCGAAAGCAAGCGTGTGCAACACAGTATTGGAGCTGCCACCCATTGCCATATCAAGCGCGAAGGCGTTGTCAATGGCGGTGCGGTCAATGAGTTCGCGAGGTAAGGGACCTCCAGCCTTGGCCATTTCAACAGCGCGACGTGCTGCAGTCTTCCAAAGCTCTTGGCGGCGAGGATCAACGGCAGGGATTGTGCCATTGCCAGGGAGGGCCAAGCCGAGGACTTCGCAGAGGCAGTTCATGGAGTTAGCTGTGAACATGCCAGAACAGGAGCCGCATCCAGGGCAGGAGGTGGCTTCAATTTCATCAAGCTGTTCTTCGGTAATTTTACCATTCTTGTATTCTGCAACGGCTTCAAAGACGGTGTTGAGGTCGGAGTCCTTGCCCGTGAGAGGGTGCTTACCGGGGAGCATGGGGCCGCCCGAAGCGAAGACTGCAGGAATGTTGACGCGCAATGCGGCCAAAATCATGCCAGGAACGATCTTGTCGCAGTTGGGGATGCAGACCATTGCGTCGAAGCAGTGGGCGCGGAGCATGGTTTCTACGGTGTCAGCGATGAGCTCGCGGCTGGGTAAGCTCATCTTCATCCCTTGGTGCCCCATGGCGATACCGTCGCAAACGGCGATTGTGTCAAATTCGAAGGGTACACCACCTGCGGCGCGAATTTCTTCCTTTACGATTTCATTGACGGTGCGCAAGTGGCAGTGGCCAGGGACGATGTCGGTGTACGAGGAGCACACTGCGATGAAGGGCTTCTTGAAATCTTCCTTTTGTACGCCCGTTGCGCGGATCAAAGAACGGTGAGGGGCACGCTGATAGCCAGATTTGATGGTATCGCTAATCATAATCTTTTACTCCTTAATAAATAGATAATCGTCCATTATTCTAACAAACTCTCTTCATTGGGTGGAGGTGAAAGCAAAAGAATTTATGGGAATAAGAGATTTATTTTACGTTATTTAGGGTGGGGAAAAAGCGTGTGTGAAGTTTCTTTGAGATGTGTTTAGGACTGGTGGGCTTTTGATTACAAAAAGAGCCGTTTTTGAAAAAGGCTTGTTTTGAAGATGAAAACAACCTCTTTTGAAAATGAAAAAGGGTTGTTTTGAATCGCAAAAAGGCTTGTTTTCAAAATCGCGTTTAATGCACTCAGTAGATTGTGCTATACTTTCGCGTATGAATACATACATTCAAATGACGGTATTGGCCATTGTTCAGGGGCTAACTGAATTTTTACCTGTGAGCTCTTCGGGACACTTGGTTTTAGCGCAACATCTTCTCGGTTTTTCTGCTGCCAGTGGGTTAGGGATTGAGTTACTTCTTCACGGTGGTACACTCGTGGCCGTGTTGTTGTTTTATTGGAAACTGATTGCAGAACTTGTGACGGGGCTAATTCGCTGTGAAAAGCGGGCTTGGACCTTCGCTATCGCAATTGTGCTTTCGATGATTCCCGCGGTGATTGTGGGACTTACGTGTGAAGAACAATTAGAAGCAATGTCCGAATCGCCGTTATTTGTCTGCGGATGCTTGATTTTTACAGGTCTGGTGCTTTTGTCTACGCGTCTTTGGGGGCGTGACAAAGAGAATGAGGTTACGCCTTTGCGTGGGTTTTTAATGGGATGCGCGCAGGTGATTGCGTTGTTGCCAGGCGTTTCGCGCAGTGGTTCAACGATTTCGATGGCGCGTTTCTTGGGGATTAAAACCTCTGATGCTGCAGCGTTTTCCTTCTTAATGGTGGTGCCCGTGATTGTGGGTGGTAATTTGTTACACGTGCTGAAGTACTTGGGCTCGCCAGAAGAAAGCGCATTTGCGGGATTGACACCAGGTCTTTCAATTGTAGGTTTTGCGGTTTCTGCAGTTGTAGGTTATGCGAGCGTGGCATGGATGGTGCGCCTTTTGAATCGTCATGCTTTTTGGCGATTTGGATTCTACTGCTTGGCACTTGGAATTACAGGTGTGATTTGGTTCTCGTGTAAGTAATTTTTGCGCGAAAGAAAGACGTCGCTCAGGTGACCCTGGGCGACGTTTGTTTTGTAATAAACTGCGGCTTAAAGCGTAATTACTTTGCGTGCAGAAGCCAAGAGTGCGGGCCCAATATCCTCCTCTTGCACAATGAGAAGGTCAAAGGTATTCGCTGGTGGATAATCTGCGTTTCCCGCACAATCGGTGACAATGCGATAAAGACGCGCATGTTCAAGGCTTTTTGCCCCCCACGAAACGCCTGGAAGCACCACTAACGAGGCTTTCCAATTGGCGCACAAATGACGTTGCTCCCATGCGGAAAGAAGCGGAATTTCGCCATTTTTGCTCAAGACAAATGCCACTTGTTTAGCGCGATTTGAGTGACCAGGTGCTTCTAAGAGCGCTTCAACAAGCAATTCTGCGCGTGTGGCGCCTTCAAGTTGCTGATCGTAAGCCTTTTTAAGGCGCTTTCCTAACGTTGGACCTGGCTTAAATCCGAGCGCGATAAGGTCCTTGCCTGTGAGGGCAGGTGGCGGAAGAACAGGTTCATTTGCGAAATCTGCCAAACGCTGTTGCGCTAAATCGTAGAGATCTAACTTCGAATGCGAGGAAAGACAATCCAAGCGATGAAGTTCAAGTTCAAGTTGAATCGTTTCACGACCTAACATCTGACGAATGGTAGATTCGCGCATACGAGGCAATTCTACAAATTGCATGTGTTGACGCACAGCCACAGTGACACGTTCAATAGTGGAGAGACTTTCCTTAAAACGGCGTAGAATGGGCTCAACCATTCGTGCGCCAATCGCCGCATGATTCGGCGTACGATACCATGGAGAACCATCAGGCTTCACGCTCACAATTAAAGCCTTCGGTTTGCCAATGTCATGTAATAATACCGACCAAACCAGTTCAGGTGCGCGTTTAGGAGGTAATAACTCCAACATCTTCACGGTGTGTTGCCACACATCGCCTTCAGGATGCCAAATGGGGTCTTGCAAACACTTCCTTAAACGAATGAGTTCTGGGAAAAAGAGCGCAAGTAAACCGCTTTGATAAAACATCTCTAACGCCCTAGAAGGTTGAGCCGTTTCGCACAACGTACGGATAAATTCAGTACGAATACGCTCCATACTTACGCATCCTAAGTGCGGAGCCTCAGCTCGAATCGCAGCCCATGTTTCAGGAGCAATCTTCCACCCGCACACAGCAGAGAAGCGAATCGCACGTAACATGCGTAAACGATCCTCACGAAAACGCGTAATCGGGTCGCCAACCGTTCGTAAAATGCCCGCGTTTAAATCTTCCACACCGCCGACATAGTCAATGATCTCTTCCTTCAAAGGGTCATAAAAGAGAGCATTTACCGTAAAGTCGCGACGCAGAGCATCGTGTTCTGCTGTATCATACGTAATAGAATCAGGATGACGACCATCTTGATAACCGCCATCAGTTCGAAACGTTGCGACATCATACGAGATGCCATTGATAACTACAAGCATCACACCAAAACTTTTCCCCACGCCAATACTTTGCGCAGGAAAAAGCGCAGCAACCTCCTCTGGCGTAGCAGAGGTGGCGATATCAATATCCTTTACAGGCGCTTGACGCAATGCATCGCGCACGCATCCACCCGCAAAATAGGCTTGATAACCATGCGCCTGAAGACGCTCTACAATCGTTTTGGCTTGTTCTACAAGCCGTGTATCTGTTGACAAAAAGTTCAAAGCAGACATACAATTTTACTCCTATTATTTTTATTTCAAACACTTTGTAATGTTCACATATGAACAAACACATTATACACAATCTATTAGGAAAATGGGTGAATCATCATTTAAACATTGAAGTACACGTCATTTGATGCTATGATTTACACAAACAACGTGAGGAAAATCAAGATGGATCAATACGAAGCAGAAGATTTTCGCCTTAGAGCAGATATTTTTAAAGCATTAGGGCACCCAACGCGTCTCTGGGTGGTAGATTTCCTTGCAGAAGGGCCGCGTTGTGTGACAGAAATTGTAGAAGGGATTGATGGCGGCGTTTCTGCTGTAAGTCAGCACTTGGCGATTTTGCGTCAGTATGGGATTATCAAAGATATGCGTCGCGGTCGTCAAATCTATTACGAACTCGCAGACGAGTCAATCGTTGATTTGTGCACGATGTTGAGCGCCACACAAGCGCGTAAATTGCAAGCGCCACCTCAAAAACGTCGCGGCCTCACCGAAGGACCGTTGGTGACAGTTCTCGTCTTATCGCTTTCTTTGTCTGCGATTTTATTTGCATTACATCCATACGTGCGTTCGCGTAAAGGGCCGCCACCGTCTCCTATCGCGTGTATGACTCCTCCGTTAGACGCCCCGATGCTTCCTGTTTCAAGGAATGTTGAACATGAATGGGGCAATCGCTTAGGTTGCAGTTGTGGGATGACGATGGACGCTGTTCTTGAAGCATTGATTCAATTGGAAGAGTGCCCTCATCAATCCAATAATCCATAAGCATGCGATAACGACTAAACAAAAGCGCCTCCCTAATGTTAGAGAGGCGCTTTTGGAATAAGGGTGTGGTTTACGGATTGATAACTGAGAGCCAAAGTGCATTAAGCGCCTTTTCGGAAGTCTTCTCAAATCCTTGCGCTGTCGGGCAGAAGGTTGTCATACGAAGAGATTCAATTGCCCAACGATACTGACTGAGTGCTACAGGATTGTGGCGCGGCAACCTGGTTTGTTGCACAAAGTTTAAGTAACGTTCCCAATGAGGACAAATACTTTCCATTTTCTTACGGTCGCCAGAAGGATTGTTACGTGCGCGTTCAAGACGTTCGTCAATAGCTTTAAGTAACTGCGGATAACGTTCAAGAATCTCTACCGGTACAATTGAAACAAAGCCGTCAAAGACTAACCACGCGAGTTGATCAAGCATGTCATCGGTGGTTTCAGGATAAACACCTGTGGCCGTTTGTGCGCGATGTTCCAGGCGTGCGACCTCGGTAAGAATGTAAAGAATACGTCTTCTCCACTCCGCCGCAACTGTTGCAATGCGCCCCTTACAAGCAGAGTAGCGAGCCTGTAGTTCGGCATCGGTCTTTGGATCATCGGGATTTCGCAAGAAGGTTTCTTCAATCACGCGGGTAAACATATCTTGTCCCAATCGCGTGATATCGATTTCAGCTTCTTTAATGAAAGCCTTTACTTGTGGCGTAAGGGAGGGGAATTGAGAATAATTACTCCAACGGTTTCCACCGAGTTCTTTTAGTTTTTCAATACATTCGCGATGATTGGCCAATCGCGCCATTGCAGGGTCTGCAAGCGTGTCAGCCTTTGGTGCTGGTGCATGCTTCTGCGTAGCAAAGAGGTCAATGAGCAACTGTAAATTGCGCCCTTGTCCTAAAAGCGTGTTTCCTTGCATGACTTTGAAGTTCATGCGTAGGTGATCGGGCATCCGATCCTCTTCCCACAATGTTTCATCCACGCGTACACCGCGTTCATCTCTCAAAAGTCTAAAGAGCGTTTCCGTTAATGGTCGTGCATAGGGCTTTGCCTTCGAGAGAATCATTTCTTGCGTTTCGGTGAGATTTCCCAAAACGTGTCGTACGCGTGATGGCAGTGCGCTCAACATCCAAAGAATCTTATCTGGTAACAATCCTGGCACTAACCATTCACTATGCCAATGTGCAAGCAGGTGGAGCGTTTCGGGTGTGGCGATGATACTCACGCCATCATCAATGGTTCGTGGCGCATGAATGTAATTCAAAGGGAAGCTTTCGCCACCAACATCTATGCTTTCTGGGAAGTCGTGCAGCGTGGAACTATCCACGGAGAAAGCTTCACCTTTGAGCGGTAAGGGCGGGCAATGCTTGAGCAATTGCGGCACATTACAGACATGCGTGGGCAAATGCGCCTCGTAGAAGGCGAGAAGGGCATCGCGCAACGCATCACGATGATTACGTTGTAATGCCATTACTTGTTCAAGAAGGCGTTGTTTACGCCAGTTCGCTTGCAACCATTTAGGCGCATTGTGAATCGCATCTGGCACGCAGAGCGCATCTGCGATGAAGAAGCGTCGTGCGGCTTCTGGGTCAAGTCGTGAGAGATCGCGCAATCGTCCTGCCGCAATGGGTAACCCAAAGAGCGTGACGTCTTCGTGAACGCGCACAAAGCCTTTGTCACCATCCCAAAAGGCAGAATGACGATGAACCTTGCAGAGCGGTCCTGCGATGGGCTCAATCCAGCGCGGATCAATACACGCGACTGTGCGACCAAAGAGGCGCGAGGTCTCAACTAATTCCCCTGCAAGCACCCATTCGCGCGATTCAGGAAGTTCATCTGGGCGCGTTGGGCGACGAGGTTGTTGCGGTTTTTGACCTTCTTTTCGCGTTGTTTTTGCAAGCGCACTGCCCGGGAAAAGGGTGAAGCGCACGGCAAACGCGCCGCGGTAATCCTTTGCTTCGCGATCGTAATGCCCAATGCGTGATAATAAGCCGCAGAGGAGTGCGCGATGTAATCCGCATTCGCCACCTTTGTGTTCGTTTACAAGCATGCGCTTGTCGCGGCAGATTTCTTCTAGTTGGGCGCGGATGTTGGCCCATTCTCGCATTTTGGGATAACTAATAAAGGCGGCTTTGCAACGTTTGCGTCGCTGTGTTTCGGATGTGCCGAGTGCAGCATCGTGCCACCATGCCCACAGTTTGAGACGACTATTAAAGTCGCTGTTGGCGCAACGGAATTTGGCGTGCTGCTGATCTGCTTGCGCGGCTTTATCGATTGGGCGTAGAAGTGGGTCGTCACATGCCATTGCCGCCACGACAGTAAGCGCGTCTCGTAGCGCACATTCGGCGTCTGCGGCTAAGAGAATGCGCGCAAAACGCGGTTCTACAGGGAAGGTCGCGAGCGAACGCCCTACTGGCGTTAAGCGCCATTCGCGTGCATCATTGGAGGCATTAGGCGTTAGACGTTGAAGTGCGCCTAATTCTAAGAGTTCGCGATAACCTTCACGGATTGCGGTGCCGGCGGGCGGCTCTAAGAATGGGAAATCTTCAATGCGCCCTAAATTCAGATCCGCCATTGTCAGAATCACACCTGCAAGGGCGGTGCGTTTAATTTCTGGCGCGGTGTGTGCTTCGCGGCGGCGATAGTCATCTTCAGCGTAAAGGCGAATACAAGTGCCAGGTCCTACGCGACCGCATCGGCCCATACGCTGACGCGCACTGGCTTGGCTAATGGGCTCAATGCGTAAGGTCTGAATATGACGCTGCGGTGAATAACGCTTAATACGCGCTACACCTGAGTCAATAACAACGCGGATACCTGGGATGGTGACGGATGTTTCTGCCACATTTGTCGCGAGAATAATGCGGCGCAATGAGGAAGGTTTGAAGACGCGTGCTTGTTCACCTTGTGGCAAACTTGCTAAAAGGGGGAGAATTTCTGTGCGCGGTAAACGGCGTCCTTCCAAAAAGGCCATTGTTTCACGAATATCACGTTCGCCAGGCAAGAAGACCAAAATGTCGCCGGAATCTACGCCCACAAGGTCTACGGCATTTGCAATGCGTCGCGGTAAATCGTCGTCTTCTTCATCTTCAGGCGCTAACCACAATGTTTCAATTGGGAAAAGACGCCCTGGCACGTCAATCACGGGTGCTTGATTAAAGAAATCACTGAAACGGCTTGCATCAAGCGTAGCAGAGGAAATAATCACGCGAAGGTCTGGGCGTTTCGGTAAGATTCGCTTAATTAACCCAAGCAAAAAGTCAATGTTTAGACTGCGTTCGTGCGCTTCGTCAATGATTAACGTAGAATAGCGTTTAAAAAGCGGATCATGGCGTGTTTCGGCAAGTAGAATACCATCGGTCATCAACTTAAAACGCGTCGCTTGCGAGAGTTTGCTTTCAAAACGGTGTTGATAACCGACCATGCCGCCTAACGGCGAGCCCATTTCCTCTGCCAAACGGCGTGCCATTGCAATTGCCGCCAAGCGGCGCGGTTGCGTTACGCCAATCATTCCACGCGCGTCAGGGCGCGCCATCGCGGCAATTTTGGGAAGCTGCGTCGTTTTACCAGAGCCAGTGTCACCGCACACAATAACTACCTGCCGCTGTTGAAGCGCTTTAAGAATCTCTTCAGCGTGTGCGGTAATGGGTAATTCTGGGGGTAAAGTAAACCGATGATTCATGGATGAAAGTAATCTTTAACAACGCAATTAATCGCTTCCGCGATGTAAAATCTAAGACCCCTAAAGCATAGCATAAATTACGCTTCTTTTGGGCTTTTAGCCGTTAGTTATTCTGCAAAATGAAAAGTGCACAATGTATTTGCGCAGGTAAAAAGGTGAAGTCAAAGAAGATAGTTCAACAGTCAAGGAAAATGAAGGGAGACATCTCTGCGCCCCCCGGGGGGCGGCGCGGAAAAATGAAAAATGTCAGTATTCCTGCT
>JAZRAG010000012.1:0-29316 GCA_045634445.1 Candidatus Spyradenecus sp.
TTTAATGGACTTCACCCAAATCAAAAGGTGTTAAACGCACTCTCAATTCGCTTCAACCTCCCCTATCGTACGCGGAATTCCAGAACACGATTTACGATTCGCGCCAAAAATGAACCCGTCACCCTCTCCCTACGTGGTGAAGCGACGTGCAATCTCACGGTAGCAATTGAGATCCCTACGATCAAAGACGCAGAAGAGTTTCGCGCGCCCATTACGCTCGCCGATGGCGTGTGGATTACAGGATTGCGCCTCAAAATGCCGAATAACGGACCTTGGCGAAATGGACTCCTCTGCGATCGCCGCGCCGCGACATGGGTCTACGAACGCCTCACAGAGCGTCGCATTGACCCCGCACTCTTGACGTTAGATACACTCACAGATGGTACACTGCGCGTTTCGCCCGTCACAGAAACGCGTTACGTTGAAATTGACTTGCTCTTGCCACGCCCGAATTGGTGTAAAACGCCGATCACCATTGGCGAACAAGCCGTAACCCTGCAAGCGGCGCCAGCAGAAGACATCTCGCCCGCGCAGAATGCCACCGTCTGCTTTATTGGCCCAGGCGCACAAGTGCCCCTTCCGCAAGCCGACCTTTACGTGGTAGCGACTCCCGTGATTACCGTAAGCGAAACAGCGCCAACGGCACTTCCTGAGAGCGGCAAAATTGACGTTGAGCGCGCCTTTCTCTTTGCACGCGGGAATGCCTATGCGAAAAACCTCTGCCTCACCCAAGCGGTTTACGTGGGAAAGGGTTGGGGAAAGGCCGTCTTTACGCCAATGCGCCCGAAACGAGCATTACCCAAACTTGCGCCCGATGAACCGTGGCAACATGCCGCCATTGCAGCCCAACTCGCCGAAGCATCTTTGTATGCCCCGCACCCTGAATATGCCATGCCGATGTATGACGCGATGCAAAAGTCTGGCGCTTTGATGCCACATTTTGCGTATATCGTTGTGGAAACCGAAGCGCAAGAGCACGCGTTACGCACCTTAGATGTGGTGGCGAAACAGGCGATGGAAGGCGTTGATTTCGTAGAGAACACCGTTGTAAAGCAGTCAACGCCAGCCTTTTGGTGTCTGCTACTTCTCTTTGTGCTTATGATTGCACTTCGGGAACTTTACAAATCAAAGCGCAATCGCGTATAATACCCATGTAACGTTTTGGGGAGGGTGATGATGAAAGCGCATTTAAGGAAGTTAATCCTCTTAGCCCTTGGGGTGATGAGCGTAGCGGGATGTATCTCACAAAAACGTACCCCCTATCATGAAATTGCGCTCACGGGTGAAGCCGCTCGTGAAACAGACTTCTATTGGCCGTTCTACATGGGCGATGGACGCGCGCACTATGCGCTTTGGCCCCTGTTTAAGGTATCGCCTGGTTGTTTTGAAGCCTTTCCGCTGTATAGCTATGACCACGGCATTCACGATGTGGCATTGATTGCGACCTACTCCTCAAAGACGCAAGAGTCGCGTCTCTTCCCCTTATGGTATCAAAACAAAGATGGGTGGTTGCTCGCGCCCCTCGCCTATCACTTTAAAGATCAGCACGACTTCGCGACGGGATGTCCCTTCCTCTACAACCATATCCAAGACGGCAGTGAACTTTTCGTGCAAAGTTTACTTTACTACGGCGAACTCAACCCGAAGTCAAGTTTTCACCTTTTGTTTCCTCTCTTCAGTTATTACACGGAGCACGAACGTGAGGACTACTCCCTTTGGACGCTTCTTGGACGTCGTGGCATTGAGACGAATACCTATGCGGGTGGCTCGCACGTCAGTCGTGAAACATGGACCAAAAGTAGCCTTTGGCTCTATGGGTTAACCCATCAACAAGATTGGGAAGGCACAAAAGAAAATCCGCGCGAAACGTGTGTGACAGATAAGAGCAAGATGTGGCTTTTCCCGCTTTATTGGAATTGGGAAGACCATTTGAAGGGTGAACGCAATGACTTACTCTTCCCCATTTTCTTTAGAACCATTGCCACGCGTGATGCCCCTGGCACATGGGCTACGCCACTCTTTGGATGGAGTGCTGACCAATCGTGGTGGTATGCGCTCAATTGCGGACATTACCAAAACGCGTATTGGTGTCTGCCCTTCACCTTCTGGGATTTTGAAGAAGCAGATGGGCGCACGCGGAGAGACCTGTGGACAATGTTGGGCTATCTCGAAAAATCATGGGATGACAAAGGCGACAACAAGGTGCATGCGTGGGGCGTAGGACCGCTATTACCCGTGATTGCCCATGGAAATGAAACCTCCTTCAATCTGTTAGGGGGGCTACTTTGGCGACAGCGTAATTCCCATCCCAGCAATTATAAACTCGTCCCTGCAAGCTATGACACCACGTGTGCACAGTGTTCACCGCGTAACACCTCTAGGCGGTATGAATCCACAGAGAAGTTCCTCCTCTTCGGTTCGCTCTATTGGACAGAAACCGAACGCGAATACGAACTTGAAAGTCTGCGTGAAGAGCGTCCGATTTATTGGGAAGAAGTCAGTTCACGTTATGGAACGCTCCTTTGGAGTCAGAGCAAGACCACGCTTCACGGAGGCGAGCACCTCCCCGAAGGTAGTATTTTCCCTGGGCAATCGGGTGAACGTTATAACCTCCTTGGCGGTCTTTGGGCCACAGAGAAGACGCTCAATCAGCAAGTGGAGCGTTATTCTAGAACAGAAGCCTGTCAGGAAAGGCATCATTTCGCGAGCAGAGACTACACCAAACTGCGCTATGAAAGTCAGCACGAAGCGCAAACGTATGGGTGGATTTGTTGGCATAATGAAACCACCACTGAGCGCGATGCCGAACAGCATCTGTACGTCTCCACCTATTTCCGTACACCCTTTTTTGGCTTAGGGAAAGCGTATTACCAGACCAATGATGGCAAAACCTTTGATGGTGGCAACCGCTTCTCGGCATTATTGGGACTCTATTCCTCAACGACTGAGATTAACTACCGGTATGATCATTATACCGATGAATATCATTTAGATCCCACGCGTAAAACAAAGAAGTCCACTTCTAAAGAATACAAACTCCTTTGGAAGATGTTGTGGCATTGGGAAGATGAGGCAACCCTTGCTCTGAAGCCAGAAACAAACATGGTAGACCTCAATCCTGAAACCGCCGAATGCGAGACTGAGATTGACCAAGAGCACTCCCTCCTCTTTGGTTTGCTTTGGGATGCATCGGACTATCGCAGAAGCAATCATAAGCATGGGAAATATCGCTATGCACGGCTTAAGCGTGAACTCCTCTGTGGATTCTTATACGACGATGACTACCATTCTACCCAAGAGGATTCCTACTGCACCTCAGAAGTTTGTAAACGCGACAATGAAAATCCCGAGAAGAAGTACAATAAGTGTTCACGCGTCTTTAAACGCGAATGTAATACCACGCATGAGCAAAACATCCTCTGCGGTCTCTTGATGGCGCACGAATTAAAGGACAAACGCGTCTATGAACAGGGCGAACCCGAAACCATCAAGGTGGATCAATACAAGGACAAACTGAGCTTCTTATTCGGCATTCCCTATCTTAGCGAACGCGAACGAAATGGCACGGTGAAGCGTCTTTCGCTCTTTGGCATTCTCTTTGATCAACGTATCGCACCGAGCGAAAAGACCTCCACCTTCGGCATCTTGGGCTATCTCTATCGCAGGAATCGCCATGCCGATGGTACGCGCGAGCAGCTCATCTTCCCCTTCATTCGCACCGCAACGAATGCCACCACTGATACGTGGAGCTTCAGTTTCTGTGGACGCCTCTTCAAGGTGGAACGTCTGCCCGATGGCAAAACCGAATGGGCACTCTTTTGGTTGTAACCCCATAGGAACACGAATCTTCTCACGGTAATCGCAAATTTGAACGAGAAACGCTACTTTCCTTTTGCGATTTCTCTCAAATTATGGTATACTTCGCGCGTTTTATTTTAGAAAGCGAGAACTTATGCATCCTTATCGCACCCATACGTGTAACGAACTTCGTGCTGCAGACGCTAACAAAACCGCCCGTATTTCGGGGTGGGTTTTCCGTAAGCGTGACCATGGTGGCATTCTCTTCATTGACCTTCGTGACCATTATGGTTTGACGCAGGTCGTGGTTCACCCGAGCCGTTCTTTCTTCAGCGAAATCGAAAAGGTGAAGCTTGAGAGCGTGATCACAGTCACGGGTAATGTTGTTCTCCGCGAACCCTCCACGATCAACCCTGAATTGCCCACCGGCGAAATCGAACTCGTGGCTGACGAATGCGTGATTGAATCCGCAGCGGAAACGACCCCCATCTACATCCCGGATGAAAACGAGCCCGCAGAAGAACAGCGTCTCACCTATCGTTATCTCGACCTCCGTCGTGAACGCGTGCACAAGAACATCGTGTTGCGCTCTAAGCTCATCAGCTTCCTCCGCAAGGAAATGGAAGCTCAGGGCTTTAACGAATATCAGACACCGATTTTGACCTGCTCCAGCCCTGAAGGCGCTCGTGACTACCTCGTGCCCTCTCGCGTGCACCATGGTAAGTTCTATGCACTTCCTCAGGCACCTCAGCTCTTCAAGCAGCTCTTGATGGTGGCTGGCTTTGATCGTTACTTCCAAATTGCCCCCTGCTTCCGCGATGAAGGCTCCCGCGCAGACCGCTCTCCGGGTGAATTCTATCAGCTCGATATCGAAATGAGCTACGCTACGCAGGAAGACGTCTTTGCCGTCGTTGAAAAGGTGTTGAGCAAGGCATTCGCTGAGTTCTCTCCCGCAGATTGGACGATTGACCAGGCTCCTTTCCGCCGTATCCCCTATCGTGAAGCAATGCTCACCTACGGTTCGGACAAGCCTGACTTGCGTAACCCCTTGAAGATTATCGACGTTTCCGAACTCTTCGGCAACTCTGGCTTCGGCGCATTCGCTAAGGCTGTGCAGGGCGGCGCAATCGTTCGCGCACTCCCCGTGCCGGGTATCAAGTCCAAGCCGCGTAGCTTCTTTGACAAGCTCGAACCTTGGGCAAAGCAAGAACTCGGCGCAAAGGGTCTCGCTTACCTCGTTTGGGATACCGACAAGATTAAGGGCCCCATCGCGAAGTTTCTCACCCAGGAAGAGCTCGACAAGCTTGCTGAAATGGCCAACCTCAAGGATGGCGACGCAATCTTCTTCATCTGCGACTCCGCAGAAAAGGCACCCACGATGATGGGTAACCTCCGCAAGAAGATGGGTCAGGACCTTGACCTCATTGAAAAGAATGCTTATCGCTTCTGCTGGATCACCGACTTCCCCTTCTTCGAAAAGGATCCCGAAACCGGTGCTACCATCTTCTCGCACAACCCCTTCTCGATGCCTCAGGGTGGTATGGACGCACTCCTCAACCAGAATCCGCTTGACATCCTTGCTTACCAGTATGACGTGGTCTGCAATGGCATTGAGCTCTCCTCTGGCGCTGTGCGTAACCATCGTCCCGAAATCATGTACAAGGCCTTCGAAATGGCTGGTTACGGCCCTGAAGTCGTGGAACAGAAGTTCGGCTGCCTCTTGAACGCATTCAAGTTTGGCGCACCGCCTCACGCAGGCGTCGCTCCTGGCGTTGACCGCATGGTCATGCTCCTCGCTGGCGAAGAAAACATCCGTGAAGTCATCGCCTTCCCGATGAACCAGAAGGCAGAAGACCTCATGATGCACGCACCTGCAGAAGTCACCGAAAAGCAGTTGCGCGAGCTTCACATCACGGTTCGCCCCCACGGTGGCCAGCCCAAACCCGCTACCCCCGCGAACTAACGTTAACGCAGGTTAGCAAAATCACAACGGCACGGCACGTGAAAACGTCCGTGCCGCTTGTTTTTAAAACCCTTATTTTTCAGGCTTTTTGCCAATACGCGCGTATTTATTTATAGTTCTTTATTGACCCCACATTAAAGATGCGGTATTATTTATGGCAGATTCTTCCATTAGGACGAACCTAGTATTTGGTCATCAAGGATGAAAGCGATGCGTTCATTCACGAACTGTGATGGTTCTTGATAGACGCTGAGGAGTGGTGAATACCATGACGACGATTAATTCGCGCTGCACAGAACATCCCGCATGTAAACATGTGGGCCATTCTATGTGTACATTCCTTGAAGCCACGACGGACCACCTTGCCGCCGTTAAGGCCAAGGTTGATAAACGACTTAGTGCCTAAGGTGTTTATCTCTCACCCTTTTAACTTGTAAAATCCAAATTAGGAGTAACAACATGTCCGACTGCACTTGCTGCACGCTTAAGTACACCCCTACGTTTGACCCTGGCTTTAAGCCGGCTTTCCTCAAGCTCCGCAAGATTCGCGAAGCTGCTAAGGCTGATCCTGAAGCAGGTTTGATTGTGATCGCTATCGAACGCGATAACAACGCTGTCAATCGTTATGAACTCCCCTATCCCAAGGCTGCCTTGGAATGCAAGAGCTTCCCGAAGTTCGTTGAACGCCTCGTGAAGTTCATGCTCTGGTCTGCAGGTGGTTACAAGGTCATGATCGACGCTCCTGAAGCTGTCGTTGAAAAGATCAAGGCTGACTACACTGAAGACGGCGAACGCGCATTCGATTATGGCTTCTTCAAGACCGTTTATGGTCGTCCGATTGAAGTCGTTGCAATGCCCGCAGCTGAAATCCCCGCTGGCCACGACCTCGCTATCTCCCTCGGTGGTAACATGAATGGCAACCGCATCGGTTTCGACCTCGGTGGCTCTGACTTCAAGTTGACCGCTATGGTGAACGGCGAAAGCGTTTGGCAGAAGGAAGTTCCGTGGGATCCCTACAATGCTACCGACGCAGCTTACCACTATGACCACATCAAGGCTGGCTTCGAAGAAACCCTTTCTCACCTTCCTAACGGCAAGGTCGACGCAATCGGCGGTTCTTCTGCAGGCGTGATCGTGGACAACGAACTTCGCCACGCTGGTCTCATCAAGGGCATCAAGGATCCTGACCAGTATCGTCAGGCTCAGCTCCTCTTCAAGCGCCTCAAGGCTGACTACGGTGTTCCGATGGAAGTCGCTAACGACGGTGACGTCTCCGCACTCGTCGGTCGCCTTGCTCTCGGTAAGAAGCGCATCATCGGCTTGGCAATGGGTACCTCCGAAGCTGTCGGTTACATCGACAACTCCGAAAAGGGCGTGCTCACTGGCCGCATCTCCGAACTCGCTTTCGCTCCTGTGGACGTGAACTGCGAAGCTGCAGTTGACCCCTGGTCGGGCGACGCAGGCGTTGGCGCTCTCTACTTCTCTCAGCAGGCTGTCAATAAGCTCGGTCTCGCAGCTGGTTTCCCCTTCAAGGAAGAAACCCTCCCCTTGCGCCTGAAGGAAGTTCAGAAGGCTATGGAAGCAGACGATCCTACCGCTGTTAAGATCTACGAAGACATCGGTATCTATCTCGGCTACACCTTGCCTTGGTACGCAGAATTCTATGACTACACCTCTCTCATGCTCCTCGGCCGCGTTTCTTCCGGCAAGGGCGGCGACCTCATCCTCGCCACGGCTAAGAAGGTGATGGCTGACGAATTCCCTGAATACAACATCGACATCTTTATGCCTGATGAACAGGTCCGCCGCCTCGGCCAGTCCGCCGCTGCTGCGTCCCTCCCTGAATGCTAATGATGTGATGCGACTCACGCGCCGTGGAACACACGGCGCGTGAACCATTTCTAAATTAAGGAAAAGTTATGACAACAGCTTTTTACAACAAGTATCTTCTCTTTATCGCAGGTCTCGGCGGTTTGCTCTACGGTATTGACGTGGGCGTGATCGCTGGTGCACTCCCCTACCTCCAGGCTACGACCGATTACAGCGCTTCGCAGATCTCCTTCGTGGTGGCTGCAGTGTTGCTCGGCTCTGTGCTCTCCTCGCTCTTCGCAGGTTCGCTCGCAGACCTCTTTGGCCGTAAGAAGATCATGATCCTCTCGGGTATCTGCTTCGTGCTCTCCGTGCCTGTGATCTGCATTCCTACGGGCTTCGCATGGCTCGTGGCTGGTCGTATTCTCCAGGGCGCTGCTGGTGGTTTCATCGGCGTGGTCGTGCCCCTCTACCTCGCTGAATGTCTCCCCGCTGAAAAGCGCGGCTTCGGCACCGGTATGTTCCAGTTCATGCTTACCATCGGTCTCGTCTTCGCAGCTCTTGCAGGTATCGCTTGCGCTAGCTACGTGGGCAAGATTGAAGCTGTGGAATACGCATCCCTCGCTGAAAAGGGCGCTGCTATCTTCGCTGCTAAGGACTTGGCATGGAAGGCTATCTTCTGGATCTGCGCTATCCCTGGCGTGATCTTCTCTCTCGGTGCAGTTGTTATCTCCGAATCTGCACGTTGGCTCTACAAGAAGGGTAAGAAGGATGCTGCTCTCGCAGCAATCGTTCGCTCTCGTGGTGAAGAAGCTGGCAAGAAGGAATACGACGAAATGGCCGCTGAGCCCGTCGCAGAAACCCCTGCTGCTGAAGCTGCTCCCGTGAAGAAGGACTCCCTCTTCCAGAAGAAGTACATCGTGCCCTTCGTGCTCGCAGTCGTGATCCTCGCTTGCAACCAGGCTACCGGTGTGAACTCCGTGCTCGCTTACATCGTGGACGTGCTCTCTCAGGCAGGTCTCGAAGGTGCGCTTGCTAACTGGGGTGACCTCATTGTGAAGTGCCTCAACTGCGGTATGACCATCATCGCTATGGTGCTCGTTGACCGCCTCGGCCGCAAGTCCCTCCTCACCATCGGTACCTCTGGTATCATCATCGGCCTTCTCGGTGTGGCGCTCCTCTTCTGGCGCTCCGAATCCAAGATGGTTGACGTCTCCAACAAGGTTGTTGCTCAGCAGCGCACCCTCGTGGAAACGAAGATGAACGAAAAGCTCGGCATCGCAATCGTTGACGAAAATGGCAAGGAAATCAAGGAAGAAGTCAAGTACGAAGCTATCATTCCTTTCCCTGCTGTAGCTCTCGGCGAACTCGCTGGCATCCAGGATGTCAAGGATTACCAGGTTAAGGTCGTTTACACCCAGGGCGAAGAAAAGGTAATCAAGACCATCATCGCTAAGGAAGACACCAAAATCGAAGACGCCACCTTCAAGGTGAAGCAGGCTAAGGACGTGGAAGGCAAGGAAGTGCTTCCCTTCACGCTCGAATCCGTGGAAGTGGGTCCCTTGCCCTCCGCACTTAACGGCTGGCTCGTGACCGTCTTCTTCGCACTCTTCATCGCCTCCTTCGCAGTGGGCCCTGGCGTGTGCGTGTGGTTGGCACTCTCCGAACTCATGCCCAACCGCATCCGTGCAGTGGGTATGTCCGTGGCTCTCCTCATCAACCAGGGTGTCTCCACGGTCATCGCAGCAACCTTCCTCCCCGTCGTGGGTGCTTGGGGTTACTCCTCGATCTTCTTCTTCTGCGCAGGCTGCACTGTGATCTACTGGATCACCGCTGTCTTCTTCTTGCCTGAAACCAAGGGCCGCACCCTTGAAGAAATCGAAGCATTCTTCGATAGCAAGAAGCAGAAGTAATCTGCGTTTTAAGCAAATTCAAGTGCGACGCGTGGCGCTGCTACGCGTCGTTCTTTTTTACTCTTTTGACCAATTTGTTAAGCGAATCTTTCCGCTTCATTTACGCAGCTTTCTGTAGGTTAAACAGGCACTTTTAGGGGGCTTTCCAATTTAACCTTAATTGACCTTGAATTTGAGTAGAATTGACGCTCAATTAGGGTTCATTTCAAGATGTATTCAAGCCTAATTGTTTTAGCCTTCATTTACGCCTCTTAAGCAGCTTTCTTTTCAAATTCGTATTTGAACGTTTAGCGTGAAAAACGCAGCCTTTTAAATGACTTTTATTTCGCAATTAGAGGGTTCTGTCGCAACTTTTTGGGCGTTGCCATGCTCTTCTCTCGCAGAAAAAGAGATAAATGGTGCAAAAAGGTGCAATAGATTCGCTTTCTCGCGAATATATTCCTTTTAAATCGATTTTAATTATGTTATAATTAATGTATAGATTTTAGCTTTAAGGAAGGCTTTCCATGACGGATGATATTGAGAATGTGGCAGCACCTGCTACTGAACAGAGTTACAACGCAGATTCTATTGAAGTTTTAGAGGGGCTTGAAGCGGTCCGCGTCCGTCCTGCAATGTACATTGGTGACACGATTGAACGTGGTTATCACCATCTTGTGTACGAAGTGGTTGACAACTCCATTGACGAAGCTTTGGCAGGGTATTGCACCGATATCAATGTGCGCATCAACACCGATGGTTCTTTGACGGTGGAAGATAATGGCCGTGGTATCCCTGTGGCTGAACACCCGAAGATGAAGAAGTCCACGCTCGAAGTGGTGATGACGGTGTTGCACGCAGGTGGTAAGTTCGGCGGTAGCGGCTATAAGGTGTCTGGCGGTTTGCACGGTGTGGGTGTGAGCTGCGTGAACGCACTTTCTGAACGCATGGACGTGGAAGTTAAGCGTGATGGCCACATCTATCGTCAGAGCTACGAACGCGGTAAGCCGCTTGCTCCTGTGGCTCAGGTGGGTGACACGACAGCTACGGGTACGTCGGTGACCTTCATGCCCGACTCTCAGATTTTCTCCTATCGTGATGGCTTCAAGTGGGAAACCTTGGCTCATCGTTTGCGCGAATTGGCCTTCTTGAATGGCGGCGTGCGTATTACGTTGACCGACGAATTCTCTGCCAACAAGCATCAGGAAACCTTCTACTACGAAGGCGGTATTCGTCAGTATGTTGAGCACATCAACCTCTCGAAGAACGCGCTTCATGATGTGATTTACATCACGGGTACGGGCACCAACCGTCACGGCGAAATCGCTGTGGAAGTGGCGATGCAGTACACCGACGTCTACTCTACGATTGAATGTTCGTACTGTAACAACATCAACACCATCGAAGGTGGTACGCACTTGACGGGCTTGCGCACGGCTTTGACCTCCACGGTCAATAAGTACATCGCAGAAAACAAGCTCGGCAAGAAGGCTGACACGGTGCTCACCGGTGACGATATCCGTGAAGGTTTGACGGTGGTCGTGTCGGTCAAGATTCCGCAGCCGCAGTTCGAAGGTCAGACGAAGACCAAGCTCGGCTCCGACGTGTCGGGTCTTGTGCAGTCCATCGTTTCGGGCCGTTTGGCAGACTTCTTCGCAGAAAATCCTGCAGTGGCACGTCGTATCATCGACAAGGCCATCCTCGCCTCTCAAGCACGTGAAGCAGCCCGTAAGGCTCGTGAAACCATTCACAAGAAGGGCGTTCTTGAAGGCGGCGGCTTACCTGGTAAGTTGGCCGACTGCTCGAGCCGCGACCCGTCCGAAAGCGAACTCTTCCTCGTAGAAGGTGACTCTGCAGGTGGTACGGCAAAGGACGGCCGTGACCGTCGCATCCAGGCAATCTTGCCGCTCCGCGGTAAGGTGCTCAACGTCGAAAAGGCACGCTTGGATAAGATGTTGGATAATGCCGAAATTCGTTCGCTCTTTACGGCAATCGGTGGTGGTTTTGCAACTGGCGAATTTGACCTCGCAAAGGTACGTTACCACAAGATCATCATCATGACCGATGCTGACGTGGACGGCGCACACATCCGTACGCTGCTCCTCACCTTCTTCTATCGCAAGATGCCGCAGCTCATTGAAAACGGTTTCGTCTATCTCGCTCAGCCTCCGTTGTACCAAATCAAGCGTGGTAAGAAGGCCGAATACGTGGCCAATGATGACGCTTTGGAACGTCGTTTGCTCTTGAGCTGCGACAACCTCAGCTTCGTGCGTCCTGATGGCACCTCGATTTACTTGGAACAGTTCACGCAGTTGCTTGACGTGGCTCTCGAACTCGAAACCACCATCAATAGCATTCGCATGCGCGGCGTCAATCCGGCAGACTATTTGACCACCTACCGCGCAGAAGACGGTACCTTCGCACGTTATATGGCCGTGATTGGTAGCGGTGACACTGCTCAATTCCGCTTCCCGCATGACGACATGGAGCTCGCAGCAGCCCGCGAAGAAGGTGAACGCGCGTTGGGCGAAAGCATCGATTTGTCGGTCTATCGCGTCTCTGAATATGCACCGAAGCAACTTCATGCCTTCCAGTGGATGGAAGTCTTCCGTGCACAGCGTTTGCGCGATCAGTTCCGTACGCTCGCAGGTCTCAACCTTGGTTTCACACCTGCTAACTACTATGGCGATGGTTCGATTTTGGGCGAATTGCGCGATGGCACACGTCCGCCCATGCCGATTACCTCTTTGGAACAGCTCGTCAGCGAAGTGCGTCAGCGCAGCCGCCGTGGCGTAGAAATCCAGCGCTATAAAGGTCTCGGTGAAATGGATGCTCAGCAGCTCTTTGACACCACAATGAATCCCGAAACACGCCGTATGCTCAAGGTGAAAATTGAGGATGCTAGCGAAGCGGACCACACCTTTAGCCTCTTGATGGGTGAAGATGTGGAACCTCGTCGTAAGTTCATTGAAGACAATGCACTCAATGTGAAAAACCTCGATTTCTAAACTTCTCTAGTTGACAGAACGCTACGGCTCATCTATACTCTAGTTGAATTGATTAAGGAGTTGCTCATATGCCTACAATCACAATCTTGAATGGTGAAGAAACCGGACGCACCTATGAATGGGGTTCGGAAAACGGAATTCGTATCGGTCGTAATGGCGCAAACGACTTCGTGATCGCCAATGCATCGGTCTCTGGCGAACATTGCATCATTGAACCTTGTGATGGCGGATGGCGCATCAAGGACAACGATTCTACCAATGGTACACGCTTGAATGACCAGCGCATTACGATGGCAATGCTTCATCGCAATGACGTAATCGCATTCGGCGATATCGTTGTCACCATCCGTGGCGAAGATGTCCCTGAAGCAGCATCAAACGTTGAAAGCGTGGAATCCATTCCGCGTACCACGATTGTGATGCGCCCGCAGGCAACCACGAGCCGCACCGCTGATGGCTTCTCCAAGAAGTCCGAAAGCAAAAAGCTCTTCAATGTGATCATCACGATTTCCGTGATTGGCGTCATTGCACTTGGTGCATTGCTCGTGATTAAGATGCTAGGCTAAGGCATTTTCATGCGGCGCGGTTTCACGCTAATTGAACTTCTAATTGTAATGGCCATCCTCACCGTGACGATGGCCATTATTGTGATTTCATCGGGTTCTGTCTCTACAGTACAATTCTCGATGGCATCCAAAGATACGCTTCGCCTTTTGCGTTATGCACGCAATATGGCACTTCAAACACAGCAACCCATCACCTTAACCTTCGCGCCTGGCGTCATTACGTTGCAGTCCGCATTTGACGCCGAAACTGCGCCCCAAAATACACCCGCAGAAGAGCGTTCGCTCGCAGACGAAGAAACCAAAGCAGAGGCTTCTGAAACATCGCAAATGGCGAAGCCCCAAGGAAAACTCGTCGCAGGTGACATTGAAGATGTGGGCATCCAAAAGTACTATGAAGGGGTTGGGTTTGAATTCATCGGATACAATGACTCCATCACCGCCGGCAGAAGCAATACCGACAAGAAGGATTTTGGCCGACGCGTAGCTGGTGAAGCCGATGAAGAAGCAGGCGAACGCAAACGCTTGAATCAAGAAACCTTCTCCATTACGGTGCGCGCCAATGGCACAACGCGCCCCTTCAGCCTCAGAGTCTATGACAGCGAGGGCAATAAAGAAGCGGGCAACCTCATCACCGTGGACTTCCTTTGTTCTGCTAAGATTGAAGATCCTGACAATTAATTGTGCACCATAGCCTTCCATTTACGTCCTAAAACACTGCACTCGCTACCCTTTTCCACGTTTACACAACACCCCTCAACATGAGTAAAAAGAAAGCCTACGCACCACGTTATGCACGCTCCGTCAGAGGCGGTCTTCGCCCACAAGGCGGTAATCGTGATGTTTGGTGGCGAAAGCGTTGGATCACGTGGATGGAAGGTATGCACTTAGGTGCGCGTTTAGGTCGTGGCCGCAACTATGCGCAACAAGGCCAAATTCGCAGTATGACGGTCATGCCAGGTGAAATTACCGCCGAGGTGCAAGGCGCCACCGATGAGCCCTATTCGCTCTCTATTAAGATGCCCGTCTTGGATGCAGACAAAGTCTGGCAAATCCTTCACGATATGCCCATTTGTGCAGCACAAATGGCCGCGCGTTCGCTTCCAGTTTCCTTTAACGAAGCCCTTTTGCAAAGCGACCTCTACCTCTTTCCTGAAACGAAAGCAGACATGTCTTTTCACTGCACGTGCAAAGACTGGACACGCCCCTGCAAGCATCTCTTAGCGGTACTCTGCCTCTTCGCAGATGCGATTGCTACAGACCCGCTCCTACTCTTACGTTTTAGAGGTATTATCTTCCCTGAAGAAGCACCGATTTTGAAGCCAAAAGCGCTCTCAACAGAACAGATTTTACGTTTTCACCCCACGCCAGATGCCGCAACGATTCCCCGACGATTAGGCCCGTTACCCTATTGGCGTGGCTCAGAAGACTTCCGCAAAACGCTTGAAGATGCCTATCATCGTGCCCATTTAAAAGCCGTCACTGCCACCGAAGGGCTCGTAGATCTCCGCTTCTCAGAAGACGCCCCCATTGAATAACCCATGATCATCTTACCCGTAGAACGCAAAACTTGGCGCGCACGCATCGTACTCTCGGTGCTCTATCTCTTTTTGACCTTAGGCGCTATTACGATGGTGTGGCCCTTCTTGATGATGATTTCGGGTTCGGTCGCAGGGCGTTTTGACTACCATCGTTACTCTCCTGTGGTGCGCGCCTTGTGGGATGAAGACGACCGCTTTATGCGCGTTTTAGCCTCATTTCATGCACGCTTCCCTAATGACGTCTTCCCTGATGCGCCCGCCAACTGGGGCAGTTGGTCCGCGCTCGCCGAAAAACAGGTCAATGTCACCGCCTTCACGCGTCCGTGGATTGAAGGCATGAAGCACCCCGCCACTGCTACCGCGTGGCAACAAATGGCAAAAGACTTCTCGGACTTCAATCGTAATTACGATATTCGCAATAGTATCTGTGACTTTGACGAACGCGATGTCGCGCCCTATGTCCGAAATTTCTTTGAAGAAAAGACCAACCATCAAGGTCCCGAAGTCGCACTTGCAGAGCTCAATCGCACGTGGGAAATCCGTTACAATAGCTTCTACAACATCCGCATGCGCGCCCAACAGCGCGTCCCGCTCCACTATCCTGATTGGGATTGGCCCACCGACCCCAAAACCGAGTTGTGGCACGCCTTTAAAGCCCACTATCGCGAACTCGATCCAGCGTTGCGTCCGTACCCACGCACACGCCCCTACTGCATCACACCTCTCTGGCAAAAGTGGCGCGCACGTAACCAACTTCCTCCTGCGCTTTTCCCTGGCGATTCCGCAGATCCCCATTGGCAATCCTTTGTCACGACCGCCTACCCTAAGCGCTTGCTGCGCATTCGTTGCACTGAAACAACCACGCACCTTTGGCACGAGTACCTCTTCAAAACGTGTAAAACGCCCGAAAACTACGCACAACTCACTGGGAAACCCGCCCCCAAAGCGCTCACCGATGTGCCCCTTCACGCCTACGAAAATAGCACCTTGTGGCGAAACTTCATCGCACATCTACCCTTTAGTGCGCTTGAAACAACCTCTCCTGAAGCCGAATGGCAAGCCTTTTTGCAAGCGCGTTACGGTTCTCTTGAGGCCTTAAATGCCGTTTATAAAGATCGCGAAGGGCGCGCATTTACGGCGACCGATTGGCGTGAGGTGCCAATGCCCCTCGCGCAGGCATTTGCCGTGACCTTTGCCAATAGCGGAAAGAGCCTCCTTTGGCAAGACATGACCTCCAACTATCGTACGGTCAGCGACATTCTCTTCTTGCGCGGGCAAGCGTGGTGGAACACCATCGTCCTTGTGGTCTTAACCATCTTAACCACGCTCACCGTGAACCCATTAGCGGCTTACGCGCTCTCTCGTTTCCGTCTGCGTCACACCGAGGGCATTCTCTTATTCCTCTTAGCCACAATGGCCTTTCCTACCGCCGTGACCGCGATTCCGGGCTTCTTGCTTATTCGTGAATTAGGCCTCTTAAATACCTTCGCGGCACTCGTCCTGCCCACCGTCGCAAACGGTCTTTCCATCTTCATTCTCAAGGGCTTCTTTGACGCACTTCCGCGCGAACTTTACGAAGCGGCCACCATTGATGGCGCGAGTGAATGGCAGATTTTCCGTCATATTACCCTGCCGATGACCACCCCTATCCTCGCCGTCAATGCGCTCAACGCCTTTATTTCTGCCTACAATTCTTGGGAGTGGGCGCTCTTGGTTTGCCAACGTCAAAGTCACTGGACGCTCTCGGTTTGGCTCTATCAGATGAGCCGTCAATTTGGCGGCACGCCATGGGTCGTGATGGCGGGATTTGTACTCGTTTCGATTCCAACGGCACTCGTCTTCCTTCTTTGCCAACGCGTCATCTTGCGCGGTATCGTGCTCCCTTCTATGAAGTAACCCGTAGATAGCGTCTTTGTACACGCCCTGCATACTGCACCTCTTTGTAAATATTGGCATGATATTTTCTACCACAAACCCTCTACTTTTGATATCATACGGGTATCTTGATTTAGCCTTATAAAGGTGCCATGAGCCTCATATTTTTTGTTCTCTTTATCACAGCATTCGTGTTGCTTTTTGCTGCATCAGCCTTTTTCTCTGCTAGCGAAACTGCGATGTTGTCCCTTTCTCCGCTTCAGATTCAGCAGATTAATGAGCGTTCTCCTAAACTTGGCGCGAACCTTTCGCGAATGCTCAAAACACCTGAAATCATGCTTTCCACCTTGCTCATCGGCAACACCTTTGTCAACGCAGCACTCGCTAGTGTGGGCTTATCCTTTATCATCGCAAGTGATTGGGTCCCAGAACCTTATACTGAAATTGTTAGCGTCTTTACCGTAACCATTTTGGTATTGCTCTTTGGTGAAATTAGCCCAAAGCAATTCGCCATTCGCCATACGGGAACCCTTATCCCTTACATTGTTCGCGTCTTAAATGTTGCGATTCCGCTACTCTATCCGCTTTCGTGGTGTTTGCAGAAACTCCTTTATCCCATCCGCCACACATTACGCCCCGAACGTCGTGCCGCGACTGACGAAGAGATCGTTAGCGTTGTCAATCTCAGCGAAGAACATCACGCGCTTGATGAAGCCGAGGGCGCAATGGTCCGCGGTGTCTTTCGTTTGAGCGAACTCAAGGCCTCCGATGTCATGACCCCGCGCGTGGATTTAATCGGCTTGGACATCAATGACTCGCCCGAAACCCACTTGGAACAAATGAAGCGCGCCACCTTTGTTTGGATGCCGCTTTGGGATGACTCTGCCGACAACTTCATTGACTTTATCGATGTGCCGCGGTGCCTTTTAGATCCAGAACACAATCTTGAAGCCGCACGTTGCAATTACACTCTCGCAGTGCCTGAAAATATCAGCCTCGACGACCTCCTCATCACGCTTTATCGTCAAAATCTCCCAATGGTGCTTGTAACTGACGAATATGGCGGCACCGCAGGTATTGTCTCGCGTGGCGACATCTTGGAATTGCTCGCGCTTGAAGTCAGTGATCGCCCTTCGGCAAATGAAGAGGCTGAAATCCGTAAATGCCGTGAAAATTGCTGGATGATTTCTGGCGATGCGGCTTTGGAACAAATCAACTTCATGCTCGGCACACACTTAGAAGCTGACGATGCCGACCGTATGAGCGGGTGGGTCACCTTCCACGCAGGACACATCCCGAAAGTGGGTGAAACCATCACTGCCGATGGTTACCGCGTGATTATCCAAAAGATGCGTATGAGGAAGATTTTAAGCGTCTTCTTAGAGGACCTTGAACCCGAATCTCGCGAAACTGACGTCCCACAAAACCTCCACTCCCCTGAAATTCAGGATGATGAGCTCACCGCTGTTCAGGAGGAGGAATAATCATGGTTACGCAAACCGAAGTTTTTGTGGACATCGTCCTCATCGTCGTCTTCTTCCTCGGCAGTTGGTTCTTCTCTGGCTTTGAGAGCGGCATGGTTTCGATGAATCGTTACCGCCTCGTCCGTATGGTCCGCAATGGCGACAAAAATGCAAAGGCGCTCGCCAAAGTCTTGCGCAATTCTCACCGTCTGCTTGCCACCACCCTCGTGGGCAATAATATCTGCAACGTCACCCTCTCGACGTTGTGCGCGACCCTTGCTGTCGCGGCGGCAGAAGATCTCGGCATGGAGGAGCCCCTCGCGCAAACCCTCGCCACCCTCTTGGTCGCGATCGGCCTACTCATCATCGGCGAATACTTGCCCAAGCTGTGGTTCACGGCACGCCCTTATGAACGGTGCCAACCCCTTCTACCCATTTTCCGCCTCTTCCAAACCCTTTTAGCGCCTCTCGCAACGCTGTGTATCGTGTTAACACGCCTTGTTTCGCGCAAGAATACAGAGAAGCGTTCTCCCTTCGTTTCGCGCGAAAACATCGCCTTCTTGATGCGCGACTCTGAGGCGCATGGTCAAATTTCAGCCTTTGAACGTCTCATGGTGAGCCGCGTCTTAGACCTCCAATTGAAGCGCGCTTCCCAATTGATGACGCCCATTAAGCGCACCGCGCGCCTTTACACCAGCGACAGCCGCGAAACCATTCTTGAAACCTTCCGCAAGACGCATTCGCGCGTGTTGCCTGTCTTTAATGACAACACCACAATCTGCGTTGGGACGCTCCATCTTTCTGACTTTTTACGCAGTAAACCCTCCACGCCCTTGATGCAAATCTGCCGCATCGCACATGCGATTAACAAGAATGAAGAAGCCGATAATCTCTTGACCAAGATGCGCTCGGCCAATGCAAAATTCTTACTCGTCTGCCACGCGACCGCCCTCATTGAGGTCACCAAGGCTGCTGATGCGCATGCGCAGAAGAATGCGGGCTTAGCAAAGCCTGAACAATTCCGTCCGACATTCCGTGACCCCATCGGCATCATCACTCAGGAAGATGTCTTGAAGGCCGTCTTGGACGATGAACTGTTGCGTTCTTCCACAGACCGCCATGCCGCGCACTTTGACCCTGAAGATCGCGACGGCGAATAACTCTTTTCTTCGTATTTTCATCAAAAACAACGCCTAAAGTAACCCGTTTCGTCACTTTAGACTTGATTTTAGCGCGATAGAAGCGTATCCTTATAAGAAAGACTAATAAAAGGTACTCTTTTATTGAAGGATTTTTGATGATGAACGCAGAAACTCCAAAAGCTGACCCTACCGTTGAGGTGGAACAATTCGGTAAGTTGCCCGATGGCACTGTCGTCTTGAAGTATACCTTGAAAAATGGCCTCGGCGCAGAACTTGAAGTGATTGAATACGGCGGCTCGGTACGCTCCCTAAAGGTGCCTGGCCCCGATGGTCAACCGCGTAATATCATCGTTGGTCCTGATACGTTAGAGGGATGGATTGAAAACCCCTACTACGGCGCACTCATTGGCCGCGTAGGTAATCGTATCGCTCACGGTGTCTTTACACTTGAAGGCAAAACTTACACCCTCGCCACCAATAATGCTCCTGGCGGCATCCCTTGCGCCCTGCATGGCGGTGAGGAGGGCTTCAATGCCCGTTTGTGGAAGATTAAGGCCTTCTTTGAAGGGGACGATGCCTGCATTCGCATGACCCTCGACTCGCCCGATGGCGACCAAGGGTATCCTGGCAATGTCCACGCAGAGGTGATCTATGCATTGACGCCTGATAACACCTGGCGCATTTGCTACCACGTCACCACCGATGCCGTCACGCCCGTGAGCATGACGCAGCATGCGTACTTCAACCTCAAGGGTTGCGCGAAGGGTGATATCCTTGACCACGAATTGGTCATTGATGCCGCGCGTTATACCCCTGTCAATGCGGGCTTGATTCCCACGGGCGAACTCGCCCCTGTCGCAGGCACGCCCTTTGACTTCACTCAGCCGCGCCTCCTCGGTAAGGATATTGACGCTGAAAATGATCAAATCCAATATGGCGCAGGCTATGACCACAATTTTGTATTAGATCACGCAGATGCCACGTTTGCACGCGCCGCACGCTGTTCCTCGCCAGATGGCATGGTAATGGAAGTGTGGACGGACCAACCCGGCATGCAGGTCTATACAGGAAACTACATCCCTGACGGGATGATGACTCCCGAAGGTCCTACCGTCCGCCGTGGCGGTGTGGCATTCGAAACCCAACACTTTGCGGACAGCGTCAACCGTCCAGAATTCCCTACGGTCATTCTGCGCCCCGGCGAAACGCTTCGCTCCGTAACCGAATATCGCTTCCCTAAGGCCTAACCTTAGTGTGGCGTCTCTACTAACCCTACAACCCTAAAACTCAAATCAAGGATAACACATGAATATCTGGATTGACGCACTCGTCTTCTTTGGTTTCATCGCATGTGTGCTTTTTGTCGGCTTTTACAAGGGCCGCAGTGGCAAGAAGCCTGAAGGCGAAGAAAATGCAGAAGACTACTTCCTCGCAGGGCGTGGCTTGAGCTGGTGGCTCATTGGCTTCTCCCTTATCGCTGCCAACATCTCCGCTGAACAGTTCGTGGGTATGTCGGGCCAGGGCGCAGGCCTCGAAGGTCTCTCTTGCGCTTCTTGGGAATGGATTGCAGCTATCACGCTCGTGATCGTGGCTTTCTGCTTCCTCCCTTACTTCCTCAAGACCGGTATCACCACGATGCCTGAATTCTTGGAAAAGCGTTACAACCACCAGGCTCGTACGTTGATGACCATCTCCATGATCGGCATCCTCATCGTGGCTTCCTTGATTGGCGTGGTTTACGCTGGCTCTCTCGTGATGCACCAGATGTTCAACCAGTTTGGCATCGCCATCAACTTCTCTACCTGCTGCATCATCATGTCTGTCATCGCAGCAGCTTACGTGCTCTTCGGCGGTCTTAAGGCTTGCGCTTGGGCAGACCTCCTCCAGGGTGCAGCCCTCATCGTGGGCGGCGCAATCATCGCTTACTACGCTTGCAACGCACTCTCCTCTGCCCCTGCAGAAACCCTCGTGGGCTTCGGTGGCGCTACCACCACCAGCACCGGCTTCCTTGACCGCTTCATGGACCTCAACGCCGCGAAGATGGAAATGGGCCGCCCCGCAACCGACGCAGCAATGCCGTGGACCATCCTCATCATGGGTATCTGGATCCCCAACTTCTACTACTGGGGTCTCAATCAGTACATCACCCAGCGCCTCCTCGGTTCTGGCTCCCTCGCTGAAGGCCAGAAGGGTATCGTGCTCGCAGCTGCTCTCAAGCTCGTAATCCCCTTCATCATCGTCATCCCTGGCATCCTCGCATTCAACCTCTACGCTGGCGACATGGCTAAGACCACCGCTGACGCAATCGTTGAAAAGGTTCAGAAGGGTGAATATGCTGAAAACGAACTCGTCCTCTTCTACTCCATGAAGGCTGATGCAAAGACCGCTCAGCAGTCTGAAGAAGCAATTCGCGCAAAGCTTGACCCCATCACCGAAAACAAGATCAACGCTCACAACTCTGCCCTCTTGGCTCAGATTGCGTTCGATAAGAAGGCCGACACCACCCCTGAAAACATCCAGGCATGGAGCAGCCAGGGTAAGGCTGGCGAAATCTCCCTCTCCAACGGCATGACCATCAAGGTCGTTGACAACACCTACAAGTACGATGGCGCACTCGGCTTCTTGATGCAGCTCATCTCTAAGACCCCTGGTGTGCTCGGCTTCGTGCTCGCAGCGCTCCTCGGCGCAATCGTCTCCTCGCTCGCAGCAGTGCTCAACGCTACCTCCACCCTCTTCACGATGGATATCTTCCAGCGTTACATCAAGCCGGATGCTAAGCCCTCGACCCTCGTCTTCACGGGCCGCGTGGTCACGGTGATCCTCACGGTGGTGGGTTGCATCGCAGCTGCTAACTTGAAGAGCGACACGATCTTCGGTTACATCCAGGAAGTGCAGTGCTATGTCTCTCCTGCGATCTTCGCCGTCTTCGTGTTCGGTATGCTCAACCGCTCTGCAAACCGCTGGGCTGGCGTCTTCGGTTTGATCGTGGGCCCTGCCATCTTCGCAATCTTCAACACCTACGGCTGGGACGTCTTCCCTATTTGCATCCGTGAAATCATCTCCACCTGGGGCCTCGGCGTTCCTGTTGATGGTGGTTCGATGCACTTCCTCAATGCAGCTTCTTGGACGCTCGTGTTGACCCTCATCTTGATGTCCATCTACGGCCTCATCTTCAAGATGCCTGCCAAGGTGGAATTCAAGTCCGAAACCACGTTGGACATGACCACCTCGAAGTGGGCTCTCGTCGCAGGTATCGTGGTCTGCATCTTGACCGTCGCGCTCTACGTCTTCTTCTGGTAAGCAGAAACGTAGCAATCGCACAATTCAAAAAGTGGCTCTGGGAGACCAGAGCCACTTTTTTATCCCTCCACAGCCTTGCCCCTAAACACGCCTTCTTCCTGCGATAAGCGATTTCCCTTCGGTAAACAGTGCCTTTCAAGTGCCACCTTTCTTTTCTCGCGAATCAGACGGGTGGAAAAGGGTTTGCTTACCAGACGGCATCAGCGTCATCCCGCGTAGCAAGCCCCCTTTTCACGACGCAGCCATCAATGCGCGCGCAGGCGCTCAACGGCGGCATAGTAGCCCTCTGCCCTCTTGCCTTATCCTCTCTAAAATGGTAATATTAACCTTATGAAAACGACACTTTTAGCCCTTATGATGTTGGCAAGCGTTACTGCATGGTGCGCTAAGCCTGAAGTGATTCCAGAACTCAAGCAGTGGTCCGAAGGAACCGGTCTCTACACGCGGACTCAAACAACCCGCGTTGTGGTCCCTGAAGATGCTTGCGATGCCTTGAAGGCACACGCAGAAACCTTCGCAAAGGAACTCGGCGTCCCCTTCGTTGTTGAACACTCCTCTTGGTTGTCTGGACGTACGGTAAAGGCAAATAAAGGCGACATCCTTTTGCGCACGATTCCTACGGCTGCCGATCAGAAGTCTGCAGAACGTTACACCATTGACGTCACTCCCGATTTAGTCGTTGTGGCAGGTCACACGCCTCTCGCCACCTATTGGGGCACGCGCACCCTCTTGCAGGTCTTCAAGGCACAGGACGGCTCCTTCCCTTGCGGCACCGTGGAAGACTGGCCCGACTACCCCGTCCGTGGCTTTATGTTTGACTGCGGTCGCAAACCTTTTACCCTCAAAACCTTGCGCGAAATCGTTGAAATTTGCGCATATTACAAGTTGAACGAACTCCAACTCCACCTCTCGGATAACTACATTTGGTTGCATCGTTATCCGGGCGTGAAGACCCCGCAGGATGTCTTAAATATCGAACCCTCCGCTGGCGCTTTCCGTTTGGAATCTAAGGTGCCAGGCCTCACCTCGACCGACATCGCCTACTCTAAACAGGACTACCGCGAACTCTTCACCTACGCTCAGCAGCGCGGTGTGAAGATTATCCCCGAATTGGACGTCCCTGGTCACGCCCTCGCAATGGTGCGTGTGCGCCCCGACTTGATGTACAAGGGTTCCGTTGGCAATAAGCACGATTGCGAACGCGCCGCAATGCTTGACCTCACCAACCCCGAAACCTTCCCCTTCGTGGCTTCCATCTTTGACGAATACATTGATGATGGCACCTTCGTTGGCGACATCATCCACATCGGCACCGATGAATACTATGGCGACAACGAAAGTTATCGCGCCTTCGCTGACCAAATGTTAAAGCACATCCGCGCCAAGGGTAAAACACCGCGCTTGTGGGGTTCTTTCACCCATAAACGTGGCAATACCCCCGTCACCAATGAAGGCGTGCAGATGAACATCTGGTCGCTCGATTGGCAGCGCCCCAATGACGCCCTCAAACTCGGTTATGACATCATCAACATCCTCGACAAACACACCTACATCGTGCCCAATGGCACAGGTAATGTCGGCGCCTATGGCGATGCCTTAGACACCAAGTACCTCTGGGAAACATGGAATCCTGCCATCTTCAACCGTGAACGCGTTGACCCCGATAACCCCCACCTCCTCGGTGCCGCTTGGGCAATGTGGAATGACAACGCCTTCCTCACCGACCCTGGCCTCACTGGCCGCGATCTCCTCCCCTGCATTCGTAAGCACTGCGCCGTCTTTGCACAAAAGACCTGGGAACGCGACACTCCACAGCTCTCTTATGGCAACTTCCTCGAAACCCTCTCGAAGAATGGCTCCCCCGTTTGCTTGCAGATTCCGCAGTGGGAACGCTCCTACGCCGTCACACGCACTGGCGATGCGCCCTTGAAGTTGGCCGAAGGCGAAGAAACCGACCTCTACGCAGTCTCCCCCGTGAATGGCAAAGTTGGCTTCCGCCGCGAAGGTGCACACTACACCTTCAACTACACCCTCCCCAAGGATCGTGAAGTCGCCCTCACCTTCTGTGTGACCCCGCGCAACGTCACCCTCCTTGTTGACGGACGCCCCACTGGCGGCACCCCCCAGCGCCAACACTACGCCAACCACTGCAAATACTTCACCCTCCCCGCCCCCGAACGCGATCTCGTGAAGTAAGCCTAACTACGTGTTGCTAATCCTCATTCGCCCCTTCAGCACCTCCGCGAAGGGGCGAATTCATTTTCCCTCCTTGCATAAAACAGCGCAACCGCCCCATCCTATGGAGTGCGCAATCCTGCCCAAAGAGCCCCGCATAGCACATTTTTTGTGTCTTTTGTGGTTTCCCATCTGGCAGTCCTGCCCGAAGGGCCCTGCGGAGTAACCCTAAACACATGGGGTGAAGCGCCCAGCGCTTCCGCGGGGAGTGGGGGCGCGCAGCCCCCACCTATTCGCAACCGCGACCTATTCGCAACCGCCCGTGTTTTTGTGGTTAATTTTCACCTCGGACTCCTGCGCAACCGCTAAGAAAAACGCTCTCATTGGCATTCCTTTACTACGCATAACTCATTGATTTTACAATTCATTTTACATTCTTTTCATTTTTTTGAAAAAATCGCTTGCATTTGTGAAATGAGTTTTGCTACAATTCTGCACGTTTTCAACGCCATGTTGGCGAGGTAGCTCAGTTGGTAGAGCAGCGGACTGAAAATTCGCGTGTCGTCGGTTCGATCCCGACCCTTGCCACCATTTAGACGCCCCCATCGTCTATCGGTTAGGACACGGGCTTTTCATGCCTGTAAGAGGAGTTCGACTCTCCTTGGGGGTGCCATTTTTTTGAGAACACGCCATGCCGTCGAGAGCGTTCGGTTCTAGCGCACACCGCACTGAGTTGAAGCAGCTTTCTACCGCGATTTATTAGACGCCCCCATCGTCTATCGGTTAGGACACGGGCTTTTCATGCCTGTAAGAGGAGTTCGACTCTCCTTGGGGGTGCCATTTTAAGGCGAGGTAGCTCAGTTGGTAGAGCAGCGGACTGAAAATTCGCGTGTCGTCGGTTCGATCCCGACCCTTGCCACCATTTCTGTAAGTCAGCCCAACGGCTGGCCTTTTTTTTGCCCATAACCACCACTCCCTCTTTCCCCTTTTTGTGTCTTTTGTGTGTTTGGTGGTTTCTAAAATTCGTCGTCCTGCCGCGCAGCGGCCCAGCGCAACCGATTCGTGTAAATTCGTGTAATTCGTGGTTCCCCTAAATTCGCAGTTCCCGTAAACATGGGGTGAAGCGACAGCGCTTCCGCGGGGAGTGGGGGCGCGCAGCCCCCACCTATTCGCACCCGCCTTTTTGTGTGTTTTGTGTGTTTTGTGGTTTCTAAAATTCGTCGTCCTGCGCAGTCGTCACAAAAAACGAAAAACGACACACGAAATGATTGAAGAAAGTTGGACATTTTGTTATTCTTATTAATGTATGAAACGTTCACTATTTGTCTTACTGACATTGCTCCCTGTTTTTGCGCTAGCACAGGGCAAGGATTTAGGCGCACGCGGCGAACCCATTCCGCTCACGGATAATGGCGAATTACAGCATTTGGATGCCGCGCTTTACAAGTCTGGATTCATCTTCAATGAGGATGTCTACCAGGAGTATTTTGACCACTGTTTGCAGTTGGTCGCGCCTAATTTGAAATTCAACGAACAAACGTGGGACTGGCTCCTTGAGCATCCTGCTGTTTTGAATGCGACCTTTGCGCTTGAATATCCGCCGAATGGAAATGTGATCCACAACTTTGTAAAGTTGGCAAAGTTGGTGGGCCCCGTCTATGCCGAGAAGTATCAGCAGCTCTTAATCGCGTTTGCCGTTCAGTATCGCGGTGAACGTCTTTTGGACGCTTCGCTTGCGGCCGACCGCTACGGCGTTATCCAGGGCCGCAATTTCACGTGGGATGTGAAGCGTAAGGAAATGCTTGAAAATGACGTGGCGCGCCGCCAAGGCTGGTCGGTGAACCACGATGTGACGCCGCCCGCAGATGGCGCGCTCGCGCGCGACTCCAATGGCGACATCTTCAAGGACGAACGCGAGAAGCAACGTTGGATGCAGCAGTTGCACAGTCAGTTTGACTTGGGCAGTGACAATGACGCAAAGCACACGGTCAATTGGCTTAAGCGTAATACCAAGACGAAGATTTATGAAATCAAGGATCTTTCGGCAACTAATTTCTACAACAAGACCGGAATTAAGTTGTCGCAAGGCCGCGAACCCAAATCGCTGCCCTGGGATAAGATTGCGCACGTAGCAGAACGTTATCCGCCGCGCATGGAGGGCTCTATCACCGATAACCTCTGCCTCCGCATTATGCGTTATGAGGAAAAGGGCGCAGAACGTTCCTCCCTCTTCCCGCTCTCAAAGGCACCATGGCCGCTCTTGTTGTTGTTGACGCAGAAGGACCCTGTGGATGAGTCCACATATTGGTGGAATTACTACAAGGGCAAGGGCGAAGTCCCTGGTTATGCCACCTACTCTTTCGACTACACCAAACCCGAAATCCGCTACAATGATGGCGCTTGGCATCCAGATGCCACCCCGCGTATCCTCGTGGATGGCGGCGTCTGCGGTCGTTTGTCGACCATGGCGGAATTCGCCCAACGTTCCATCGGCACACCCGCGCAGGGCATGGGCCAACCCGGCCACCGCGCGTTCATGACTTACTCCTACCGCAATGGCAAATATTACGCTGATATGCACCACTCGGTGGATACCATTGCCGTTTCAACCGTGGGATGGCACCTTCCCCCCATTTACGGACCGCTCACCGACCCCAAAACCAAGCTCACGGGCTTTTATCCCATGACCAATGCGAATTGCACGGATCAGGCCTCGCGTTATATGCGCGACAATATCCGCTGGCACATTGGTCTCTGCGAGGCGATGAATATCGGCTTGGAATCGTGGGAAAAGTCCCGTATGGCGCTCCACATCCTCGACATCTACTCCGCTTCGGAGGAAACTTGGAAAAATGCCTCGACCCAACAACAAGATGCGCTCCTGCGCTCTGCGATGTTGCTCAATGTCGCAAATACGGATGTCATTTTCCGCTTAGCCGCCGCGCGTAAGGGGTATGCCTCCAAGATCTTGGACTTGCTTCAGGGCTTCACCAACTACTTTGTGAGCGTTGCAGATGGATGTACTGGCGACAAGGCCTTGGCGCGTAATACCGACTTCGGCAATACGCAGGCAGGCGCCGACCTCACCGCCCTTTTGCGCAACAACTTCTCCACCGCAGCCGCCGGTCGCAATACCAAAAAGACGAAAAACGAATGGGCACTCTTCGTTCGTCATGCCGTCTTCATGGGTGCTTTCACCAATATCCCTGACGAGGGCGACCCAAAGTATGCCTACAGCCGCATCGAATGGGTGCGCGATAAAAACGCTTACGCAAAGGCCGTCGCCGAGGAATTGAAGTACCAAAAGCGCCTCAAAGACTCCCCCTTCCTCAATGACATCCAGCAGCTCAATGACAAATATGACAAAGTGCGCCTCGCAGGTGAACGAGACACCAAGCGAAATGTCAAGGAAGAACGTCAGCGCAGAGAAGCTGAAGAAAATGCGTGGTAATGCTTTAGCCGCCTCAAGAAAAAGGCCCACAACCTCGCCGCAGATTTAAGAAAGTTGAAAGTCTATGTTTTTTCTCCGCAAGAAAAATAAACCCACCATCGTACCTCGTTCTGAACACAGCCTCTCGCGACGCGACATTGACCCCGACGCCCTCAAAGTGCTCTATCGCTTAGCCTCCCTCAACCATGAGGCCTACCTCGTGGGCGGTAGCGTGCGCGACCTCCTCCTGGGCCGCAAACCCAAAGACTTCGACGTCGGTACCGATGCGCGCCCCAATGAAATCCGCCACATCTTCCGCAATTGCTTCCTCGTGGGCAAACGCTTTCGCCTCGCACACATCGTCTTTGGCAAAAAGGTCATCGAAACCGCCACCTTCCGCAAGGCTCCCCGCCCCGACGCCGTTCAGGATGAACACGGCCTCTACCAGTATGAGGACAACACCTTTGGCACGCCGCAGGAAGATGCCCTCCGCCGCGACTTCACCGTCAACGGACTCTTCTATGATATCAACACCTTCTCCATCATCGACTACGTTGGCGGCTTGAAGGACTTGAAGAATAAGTGCATCCGCGCCATTGGCGACCCCAATATCCGCTTCCGCGAAGACCCCGTACGCATGATGCGCGCCGTCCGCTTCGCTGCAAAGTTGGGCTTCAATATCTGCTCTTCTGACCAAAAGGCCATCAAGAAGTACGCCTCGGAAATCGCCAATGCCTCCCTCTCGCGCCTCTGCGAAGAAATCCAACGCCTCTTCGTGCAGGGCGCTACAGAGCGTTCCATCCGCCTCGCCTACGATTACGGCCTCCTCGAAGCGCTCTTGCCCGACTTGTACCAGTGGATGAAGGCAAGCCCCGACCACCGCGAACAGGTCTGGAACGCCCTCCAAGCCCTCGATAAAGTCTCTGAAACGCGCGAAACCTCCAATGCCGTCGCCTTCGCGATGTTGTTCTACCCCATGGTCACCCACGCCGTAGAACAGCTCCGCGCCAAGACCCCCTCCGGCAAGCGCTTCAACACCTTCCACGCGCGCCGCTTGGCCGCCGAAAAGGTCCTCTCCCCCATCGTCAAACACTACCGCTTCCCGCGCGCACTGTGGATGACCGCCGTCGACATCTTGGAGCTCACCGACCGCCTTACGCGTAAGCCCGACCCCGCCTCCGCGCGCGACATCCGCTTCATCAACCACGGCATCTTCCCCGAAATCCTCCAGGGTGCAGACGTCTTTAAAACCCTCTTCCCCGAACGCACTTGGCAAATCGAAGCTTGGACCACCCTCTACCGCAATGCAGGCCCCATCGCCCGCCAAAAACGCGAGGAAGTCGGAGGCCAAGCGGTC
>JAZRAG010000013.1:0-7879 GCA_045634445.1 Candidatus Spyradenecus sp.
ACATGGTGGGGTGCGTTGCCATCGCAGGAAGCGCCATCCAACAATTCTACGCATTCCCGGCCCAACAAGGCCCCTACACCAATGCCTTCTGCGCTGTCTACGATAAAGACCTGCGTCCGCAGTATCGCCCCCTTCAAACCCGCCCTGGCGCCTACGATTGGGCCCTTCTTCCCAAACAATGGCAGAAGAACCAATCCCTTACCGAGGCCCAAAGCGAACTCCTCGCCCGCATCGCCGCCAATAGTGGCGTCATTACAGGCACCCACTACGCTTCCACCGCCTCTGGCGGCAGTACCTACTTCTTAATGGATGGCCTCCGCCGTGGTGCGGGCTACGCCACCGGCATGGAATACTGCCCCACACCCACCACAACCATGCGCGCATTTCTCGATACCCTCCTCTATGCCCAACTCCGTTGCGGCGCGCCCTGCGTCCTTGATTTAGGCGGTAAAGCAGGCAACCACGCAGTCACCGCCGTTGGCCTCGCAGAAGACCACCACGGCACCCCCTACACGCGCATCTTCTTTGGTTGGGGCGGCAGTGGCGACGTTTGGTACGCCCTTCCCACCCAAGGCTCCTTCCACAACATCTTGGGCGTTGGTACCCTTGTCTCCACCCATGGCGCCTGCATCCCCCTCTACGGCACCCTTCTCAAAACCGACGGCACCCCTGCCGCGCACCACCCCATTACAATCGCTGGCCAAACGTTCACGACCGATGCCGCAGGACGCTTCGCCACCCGTATTTTCCCTCAGCCCACCGTAACCCTCACCGCAGGTACCACGACCCACACCCTTACGCTTGATGCCGACCTCCTCCAACGCGCCGCCACCGAGCCTTGGGCCGAACCCAATCCCCGCGCTGTCACCACTGACGCACTTCTGAATGCGCTTCCGAAGCCCATCACCCTTACCTTGCAAAAATAAGGGCATTTCGCTAGCAATCTGCGGGATTTATACGCCCTATAGACACAAATGCATTCCAACCGAATGCATGCACCTTGTGAGCGTTTAACCTATCTGCACTTAGGGTTCTAAGGGAGCGGAAGGGAGGCCAGAATCGAGGCCGATGAGCGTAATGCCATAGCGGTTGGCCAATTCAACCACACGCGGTTTATCAATCATCACGAGGCGACCCGCTTGGAAGGCCACGGCGCGGATACCACACTTTTTACAGAGCTTAATGGTGTGTTCGCCAAAGACGGGAATATCAAAGCGCATATCGTGGTCGCGTTTAGCCACTTTAATCATCACAGCGCCCTTTCCGCCAAGCTTTGCACCGCGACGTAGGGTCGCATTGGTGCCTTCAAATGCTTCCACGGCTAAGACCATCCCCTCTTTCACGAGGATGGTCTGCCCGATGTCCAAATCGCAAATACCCATTGCCGCGCGATGACCAAAGTCAATATCGCCCTGCATGGTTGCATCAGGGGTGGGGCCTGCCAAAAGGCCTGCGCCAGGCATATGATCGCCCATAAAGCAAGAGGCGGGCAACACCTTTGTGCCGCGCGCTTCAAAGAGTTCAATCAACTTCCCAAAAATGGTGTGCGCATTCTTCACAGGCATTTCAGTGAGGAGTTTGCGCGTAAAGGCATCAAAACGCGTACGGAAGAGGGCCATCGGGGTAATCTGCCCCACAATCATCATCTGCTTGAAACCTGCCGTTTCAATCCAGTTCAAGGCCGACTGCAATTCACCCACGCCAAAGACAATCGATTCATCGGCCATTTTGAGGAGTTGCTTCGACGCCATACCACGCACGCCTGCCACGCAAATCCGCTTCACGCCAGCTTTTCGTGCGCCTTCAAAGGCATACATCGGATATTCGCCACGACCAGCAAAAATCAATAACTCTTCAGGAATCATAGCCAGATGCCTCAAACGAAAACCGCCGCGTAGCAAGGGCCGCGACGGTCAATCTCACTGAAAGATGAACACGATTTCGTTGTCTGCCACGCGATGGTTCATACGTGCTAAGCGTTCAACGAAGTAAGGAGAAGTCTTAAAACGGTCAATATTACGCTTTGTCTGCGTAATTTGTTCACGAATGCTATCCACCTCAGCTTGCAACGCATCACGTTGCGCCACATTTGCGCGCCACGTGCGGTATTTGGGGATTGAAATCTTAATCACCACGACAGTGGTTACGAGCAAAATCAAAACAATCGCGAAACTAGCAATCTTACGCAGTAAATCTCTCACGGCACAATCTCCATTCGCTAAACATTATGGACTTTCCCGCGCGCGAAAGTCAAGTAAAATGAGCCTTATACCGTGTGTTTATGCCATTTTACGCGTGAGACGTTGCCAAGCATACAAAAGCAGAATGAGGATGGCAGCCTCTCCTAAAGCGAGGATGAGCGGTTGGTAATCTCCCCCAATGAGATGTGGCAATCCACCAAAGAGGCGATGCGACACCGCGCCCAAAACACCATGGAATCCTTCGCGCAAAACGTACGCTATCAAAGCATAACGTCCAAAAAGCGTTACAATTCCGCATCCTTTTGAAAATCCCAAACCATCTGCCACGGCGTAACACCCCGCGAGCGTCAAAACAGCAAAGCCCATCGACAGCGCCGTAAAACTCACCGTGTAAATCGGCTTAATTAGGGGTTCTACAACGCTAAGCACCCCACCGCCCACGACCAAAGCGCCCCCTAATGCCACGAGTTTCAAGGTCTTGCACACCCATGCACCTTCTGCTTTTAGCCACGCACCGCACTGCGCGCCCAAGAGCGTCATCGCGGTAAACATCAATGTTGTCAGCACCCACGCATACTTGGGGTCGCCATTACCACCTGGGAAACACCACTGGTCCACCATAATCGCGAGGTTGCCTTGTTGCGAATAATCGCCATGCCACGCCAAAAGCCCGCCATACACGCCTGCTAATACCAAGGGCAATACCGCTCGTACACGCGGAAAGGGCAATAACAAGAGCAGTGTGGCAAAGCAATACCCCGCGGCAATCGCCTGAAGGGTATTCGTGTAGAAGTAGATGTAGCGCCACTGAAAAGCGAGCAGATTCCCTTGGATAAACATCCCAAGCACCCACAAGAGCGCCACGCGTTCAACCAAATGCCACCACAGGGCCTTCGTTGGGCGGCCATTTTCCAATCGTTTAGGTAGGGCAAAAGGGAGGGCGGTGCCGCACATGAAGATGAAGAAGGGCATCACCAAATCCCACACGCGCATGCCCACCCAGTCCGCGTGCGTTGCTTGGGCCATCACTTCTTGGGGCAACCCAAACACCTGATGCACTGCCCACAAAAGGGGTTGCAATACCGTCAGGGTCAACATGACCCCGCCACGCATTAAATCCAACGATGTTAAACGCATCTCAAGCCTCTCTTTCACCTCTATCCTAACACAATTTCGCCGCAGTTTTCGGCAATTCGGTATTGAAATCTAAGGCCGATTATGAGAGAATACACTAATAAGAAAGGAACGTTTCAATGAAGGCCATTTACAAATTCATGCCACTCCTTGGCGCAATTGCGCTTTTGGGTTGTGACCAATCTACTGTCTTTGAGAATCCCACGATTACGCTCAAAGATGGCTCACCGATTCTCATTCAGATTCCAAACGGAGAAGACTTTAGCGAAACACTTACTGTAACGGGCAACCCTTCCGCTGCACGCCTCTCTGAACGTTCCGATCGTCGCGTGACGCGTACTGCGCCGTTTGCAATTCCTACCACGGGCCTCTCCATCACATGTGAATCTTATTCGGACCTTAATGATTGTGAAGACAACCATTACGTCCGCATCCTCTATCATGTTACCAACACCACCGACAAGCCCATTGACATTGATCGTTTCACCCTTCTGAATGGCATGGTGGATCTCAAGGGGGCCACCCCTGAAATCATCGGTAATACGGATGGCGCCGTGCTTTTCGCAAAGATGGCTCATGAAGAGGATTCTAAGAAGAACAACTACTTCTGGTGCGCAATTGAACACCCCATGGCACGCTATGAAGTGACACCTGCCACCCCCGCTTCCACGCGCGAAGTGCCGGTAAAGACCTCCTACGCCATCGCTGACCTTACCAATCAGGGCAATATGCGCGGCACTTTTGAGGTTCCGGTTAAGCCTACCGCAGACACGGTGTCCATCACCATGACCTATCAGAGTGGCAATCTCCGCGCTGCACTCTACGGTGTCAAGGCCTTTAATACCGAAGGCAAGCTCATCGCAGAAGATATTCACGAAGGCACCACGGGCGGCACCTCTCAGAATAACACTTACACGCTCAAGGGCTTCAAGGATAACGAACCCGTCGTTCTGAAAGTTATGGCTGGTACTGATGGCACGGGCGCTTCTAATGGCACCATTACGCTCACGGGCGCCACAGCGAAGGCGACCACGATTTCCACGCCCATTCAGTACGCACAGGTCAATGGTTACATTCCCGTAGCAGACACCCTTTTGCCCGGCAAAACCATGACCTTCTCCCTCGCGCAGGGATCGTTCAAAGAAGCCTCGCAGTTCCGCCGCGTCTTCAATGAATACCTCAATGCCGAACGCGCCCACCCGCACCGCGTCCTCCCTCACTACAACAACTGGTATGATCTCGGCATCAATCGCAATGACTTGCCTGTCAACAAGCGTTTCACCCGTGAAGAAGCCCTCGCCTCGATGCGCGCATTCCGCGAAGAACTCTGGGAAAAGCGCGGCGTCTTCATCAATTCCTACCTCTGGGATGATGGTTGGGATAACTGGGACTCGCTCTGGGGCTTCAACGAAAACTTCCCCAACGGCTTCCAAGAACTCGCAGAAGAAGCCCACAAGGTGCCCGGCGCCTCTATTGGTTGCTGGATGAGCCCCTTCGGCGGTTACGGTGGCTCTTATAGCCGTCGCGTGCAGTACGCTAAGAAGAATGGCATCATTGACGCCAATGCTTCGGGTATGCAGCTCGCTAAGCCCACCTACTATGCAGCTTTCCGCGATCGTATCTTGCAGATGATTAACGATTATGACATGAATCTCTTCAAGTTTGACCGTATGGGCTCTGGTAGCGATGCCAATGGCGCAGCACCGCGTTATGCAGCAGACCTCCGCGCAGTGGGCAACCTCTGTGCAGAAATGCGCGCAGCCAAGCAAGACGTCTTCATCAACTGCACCGTTGGTACCTGGGCCTCCCCCTTCTGGCTCATGTGGTGCGACTCCATTTGGAAGGGCGATGGCGACTGCGACTGGCTCGGTTCTGTCGGCACCCCTCGTCAGAAGTGGGTCACCTATCGTGACAACATCATCCACGACCGCATCGTCTCCAAGTCCCCGCTCTTCCCCTTGAACTCCATGATGATGCACGGTATCATCGTCTGCAAGTCCTCCCCCTGGAACACCATGACCGACTACAAGGGCACCGGCAACTACGAATACGCTGGTGAAAAGTATGCCACCCCCACCGCCTGCGCAGACTTTGCCGCCGAAGTGTGGATGGGCGTTGCCCTCGGTACAGGCCTCCAGGAATACTACATCACCCCTAGCTTAATGAGCACCACCTGGTGGGACATCCTTGCAGACGGCGTCAAATGGATTAAGGCCAACGAAGCCACCCTCACCGACGTCCACTGGATTGGCGGCGACCCCGGTGACGGCCACGATATGCAGAAGCGCGGCAATGAACCCAAGGACATCTATGGTTATGCCTCTCTCGGCAAGGAAAAGGGCATCGTAATCTTGCGTAACCCCTCCAACAAGCCCCAGACCATCACCGCCACCCTTGACACTTGGCTTGAAATGCCCGCCGCACGTCAGGGCGCTGCAGTGAAGCCCACGGTGATCTTCAACTCCACCAACGCTTACGAAAACGCTGGCAAGCCTGGCGCCTTCGCACCCGTGTGGCCCAAGACCACCGCAGAAACCATCACGTGGGAACTCCCCCCCCTCACCACCTTCCTCTTCGAAGTGGAATTCTAAGCGAATACGCTTTCACAACCGAACAGGCGGCTCCCCAGCCCCCTGTCGTTTTTTTAACACTGATTTAAAAGCACAGAAAGCACAAAAATATGTGGAGGCTGCGCGCCCCCACGCCCGCGGCAGGGCTGAGCCCTGCACGGCATGTGTTTAGGGTGCTCCGCAGGGCCCTTCGGGCAGGACGACAGTGAATTTTGAAACCACAAAATACACAAAATACACAAAAAGGTGCTCCGCAGGGAAGCCTTCGCACGGGACCTTCGCAATTTTAACGCAAGAACGCAAGTCTTGGAGATTTGCTCACCTCGGCGCAAGAAGCGTTTGCTTCGCATCCGCTTCCCGAGGATGACAAATCTCCGCTTCGCTGTTTACTCTTGTAAGAGCCGTGCGACTCGTGGAAAACCAGCGAAGGCTTGAGCGCTCCGCGTAGCCTCCTCGGGAGGAAGACTGCGCAGCTCGTTTTTTTCTTTTCTTTTAAAAAGCATTGTGATAAACTCACGCGCTTTTCATTCATCTGTATTGGAGAGCATCCGCTATGAAAACGTTCTTAACCCTTTTGAGCTGCACCTGCTTCGCAGCCCTCAGCTTTGCAACTACAGTCCGTAGTACCATCATTGATGGCATCACGTGGTACTATACCCTCGAGGATGGCAAGGCAAGCATTTACCGATCGGACTACGATCCTGCGATTTCGGTAACTACCGAAGGTGAAATCATAATTCCTGCTACGTTTGATAGTTGCCCTGTGACCTCGATTGGCACGAGAGCATTTAATTGCTGCGACAAGTTAACCTCCGTAATCATTCCTGATACCGTGACCACGATTGGCAAGCGCGCCTTCAATGAATGTAGCGAATTAACGTCTGTGACGATTCCCTCCAGCGTGACCTCCATTGGCGATGGTGCATTTAACCAGTGCCGCGCTTTGGTATCCGTGACGTTTAAAGGAAAGCCCGCGACGCTCGGGAGCAACGTCTTTTACGATTTGGCCAGTGGTTGTAAGGGTTACTACCCCTCGACGTATGCTACTGAGTGGACGGCCGTGATTACCAATGGCAAGTGGAATGGTCTCAAGATGGAGCAGGTCCTCGTTGTCACAAAGTACACCGTTGACGTAGAAATCTTCGGCACCGGCACCGTGCAGGGTGCGGGCGAATATGAAGCTGGCGAAACGGTCACCTTGGTGGCTACGCCTGGCGACAACTACATCTTCTTCGGTTGGAACTCCACCCCGATCTCGATGGCCACGACGTACACCTTCACCATGCCCGCCGAAGCCATGAACGTGATGGCATATTTTACGCCCGAAGCCGCGATGAATGCTTACCTCGAAGCAAAGCAACTCATGCCAAAGGATAAGGCTATCCAGGAAGCTTTAGACGCTGATGAAGTCTTCACGGCTAATGAAATGAAGGAATTGGCCTTGGGCGCGCCTGTGATTGAAGTGAAGAATGGCGTGGCAAAGGTTGGTATCCAGGTGATGAAAACAGCTTCGCTTGAAGGCGAATGGGAAGCCATTGAAGAGGTGACCGTTGAAGTCACCCCTGAGGCCAACGAAAAGGCCGCCTTCTACAAGTTCGTTGTTCCCGAAAAATAAGCGGACCGACATAGCCGCTAAAATTAACCACCCAAATGTTGGGGAAAAGAGATGTGGGGGCTACGCACCCCCGCATTTTTTGTGTGTTTTAGCCGTGGAAGGTTCGCTTCGCTCACGCCCAGCACTTCGCGCTCGGGCGCATTTTGGTGGTTTCTTTTCTTCGTCGTCCTGCCCGAAGGGCCCTGCGGGCGTTCACTATTGCCAGTGAATTTTGAAACCACAAAATACAAAAAGGAGCTCCGTAGGGGCCGCTGCGCGGCCGGCCGAGGGGAAATAGATGGGTGATTTTACTATTGAGATTTGATAGACTAACAATGTGACATTTTGGTTTTGTCTGTATCAAAGGATTTTCGCTATGA
>JAZRAG010000014.1:0-87050 GCA_045634445.1 Candidatus Spyradenecus sp.
AGTGCGTTTGACCTCGGGTAAGACGCTCGCCAATGGTCGCCACATGAAGGGTGTGCTTGAAGTGGATTTCTACAATAACGATGATCTGGACCGCATTTTGTCGTTGTTGGGCATTTCGGTAGACTAAGACCTGCGCAATCGGATTCACCTATGCGTCCGCATCAGTGGTTGAAAGATTTACAGAGTACGCGAGGAATGCGTTTACTTTTTGGAATCATGGCCATTGACGCGGCGCTTAGTTTGAACGGATGCTCTGAAGCCGTTTCTACGGAAACACGCTTAGGAGAGGTGGCTCTCGCGCACGCAGAGGCCTTGATTGCGGCGCACCCGCAGCGCGAAGCAGGGGTTCATTCCGAGGCAGTTGCGCAGTGGATTACCCAACAATTGGGTGAGGGCGCGACACTTCAGCGTTTTAAAACACCGCATGGTACGATGGTGAATGTGGTGAAAGCGCACCCAAAGCCTGTAGCCATTTTGGCTTCACACTTTGATACAAAAGTGGGCATCCCTGGTTTTGTGGGAGCGAATGATGGCGCGAGTACGACGGGTTTGCTACTGGCCATTGCGCAAGAAACTGACTGGCCAGTGACGCTTCTCTTCCTTGATGGCGAGGAATGCCGCAATACCTACACGGCGAAAGATGGCCTGCATGGAAGTTGGTACTACGCCAAGACGATGGATGCTACAGACCGCGTGCCCGTGATTGTGTTGGACATGTTAGGGGATAAGGATTTTAACCCTGGCTTAGCGGCAAATGGGTCGCTTGCGTTAAATCGCATCATTCGTCGTGCAGCAAAGCGTGTGGGTGTTTCATTGACGGATGCAGGGGAGATTGTGGATGACCATTTGCCTTTTGTCATTGAAGGATGGCAAGCCGCAGATTTGATTGATTTTGACTACGGTCCAGATAACCTCTTGTGGCACACTGCCGCAGACACGCTGGAACAGTTAAGTGCAGAGTCGCTTGCAAAGTCTGCAACGATTGTGCGTGAAGTGGTAAAGAGCTTAAAGAAGGAACAAGAATGATTACGGTAATCTTGAATTTGTTGGTTGCGATTGCAACAGGTGTAACGTTGACCTTGATGGATGTGTCGGCGTGGTATTGGTCAATTCTCTGGGCCATTTTGATCATGGTCGCGGGTCAATTCTTGATGGGAATGGTCTTGCGTCGTAAGATGTCTGCGATTTCTGACCGCGTACAAGGCATCATGAAGGCTGGTCAAGTGCGCATGCAAGCGAAGGTGCAGCGTTGGCGCGTGAAGCCTGTGTCGAGTCAGAAGGCCGCAGAACAGGAATTGGCGAAGGATCGTGACGCGATGATTGCAGAAGTGCAGGCCGTCTTGAAGCCGCTTGAAAAGTATCGCCTTTGGGTGCCGCTTTTGGGGCGTCAGCTCGCAACAATGGAATTGCAGTTTGCTTGGCAACGTCGTGATTTTGCGCGTGTGGATACGCTTTTGCCGCGTGCGCTCTTGTTGGAGCCCTTTTTGATGTGCGTGCGTTTGGCACGTATGTGGCAGCAAGATGCCACCACAGAAGAGATTCGTAAGGTCTTCACAAAGATGACGCGTCGTGCTCGTTATGGTACGACAGCTTTGGTGTACTCGGTATTCGCTTGGATGCTCGTGAAGCGTGGCGAAGTCGATGAAGCCTATAAAGTGCTCTTAGAAGCTGACCAAAAGAATGAACATCCTGTAATCAAAGCGAATAAGGATGTGTTGGCCAACAACAAGATTGCGCACTTTACCAATGTCGGTTTTGGCGAAGAGTGGTATGCGCTGTGGTTAGAAGAACCCAAGATGCGCGCAAAACGTATGCGCGATAATGGCCGTTTCTTCATGTAAGGCCGAGAGGATGGGTGAATATCTTTGAAATGGATGCGTTTGATTAGCGCATCCATTTTGAGATAAAAGGGGAAGCATGCATGACGCAGTTGAGTGAAACACAACCTGTTTCAGCGCTGTTTTCAGACGAGGTAAAACGCTTCGCCTTGCCGTTGTTACTGATTGTTTTTCCGCTTGCTGTAGCGATCTTGCCAACGGTTCACTTTCTGCTTTGTTCGTTAGCCGCGGCCTCGTTTTTAGCGTTTCACTTAAAGTGTCTTCGTGCGTTTCTCATGACGGTGGGCATCGCGTTTGCTGTCAATCTGTTGGTGTATTCTGGCGCGGTGGGTTACTTTGATGTAGACGCTTATATCGCGCCACAGATTCGTATGATTGCGGCATCCACTGAGATTGTGCCAGATGGCTTTTTCCGCACAACGCATCTCGCGCTGCCACGTGGCTTTACGGCATGGTGTGCAGCATGGTATCGTTTGACAGGTTCAGTGGATTGTGGCGGGATGCTTATGTTGATGCTCTTGCCTGCTGCGTGGATTGTTTTACGTGCATATCTCACGCGTCTACAAACACTTATCTTGTTGCTTTCGCCTGCGGCTTTCCCGAGTTTATTCTGCTTAATGTCAGATGGATGCGTTTACCTCTTGTTGTTAATGGCACTTGTTTCGTTACGCGATCGAGAGAATTTCTGGTTGCCATTACTTGCGACAGTGGCGGCGGCAGTTTTTAAGACATCGGCATGGATGCCTGCGGTATTAGTGGCATTGGTTTTGATGTGGTATCATCCGCGCCGTTGGTGGAAGATCGCGCTCTTTGGCATTGCGACACTCTTGTGTAATTTACCAACGCTTCGAATGGTATTCAATGGCGGGCTTTCTACGATTTCTGCAGACTTTGAACAGGTGAATGCAGATGCTGCTTCAATGGGGTATTTCGCGCGCTTGGCTTATGTTTATATTGGCCATTGGACAACGTCGTTAAACCCTGTATTTGGCGCGCATTTAGGTGGTGCCGATGGCGGTGGCGTGGATGGTTTTGGACCTCTTTTCCGCGTGGCGGTGATAGCTTCGCTCTGCCTGCTAGGGATTTTCCGCAAACGGTTGAAGCCGTGGGCAATTCCGCTGGTGATTGCGTGGGTGAGTGTTTTGGCGATGCCAACGCTTTACATCGGTTACGCGCGTTATGTGCCGTGGTTGTATCCTGCGGTGATGTTGCCACTAGTGCTTTTCCTTCCGCGAGTTTCGCTTGTGATGGGAAGTGCGATGTGCGTGGTGCCGCTCATGTGGTTGGGCTGGCGCGTAATGCTCTCCACTGAAACTGTCGCTGTGGCGCGGCATGCAACGGCGGTTCACTCAAACCTTTACAATATTCGCTGCGCCTTTCGTCCACTTTTGGTTGCATCTCCTCAACCCATTCAAAGCGGTTCGCTCATTTATTCTTATGAAATGGCTGCGGAATATTTCCCTGCCGTGCCACGCGAATGGTCGCCAGATTTAAAGCAACGCCCCGTTTTGAATAAGGTTAAGGATGTCCAAGCGTACGCGTTGAAAACGTGGACACCATGGATGGCGACGCATTTCCCCATTTACGTTTACGATTTGATGTGCTTACGCATACATTGGCTTTTGGCGCCAAGAGGAAGCAATGATGAAATTTCTACCCCTAACATTTGAAGATTTGCCACGGTTATTTCCGTATTTTTCAAAGCAAGTCTTTCGCCTGAGTGATTACACGGTCGGGTTCCAGATTATGTGGTCGCTTTATGCTGCGGTGCAATACGCAGAGGTGGAGGAGTGCCTTTTGTTGCGCACGGAATTCGGCGGACGTATTCGCTTTAATTATCCGATTTCACCAATCGCTGATGAGGCGGCAGAATTGCGCGCTTTGACGCAATTAGAGCAATATTGTGTGCAGACGGGGCTTCCTCTTGCGTTGTCTTCAATCCCGAATGAACGCCTTTCGGTGTTAACGCATCGTTATGGCCGCAATTTGACATTGACAAATCCGCGCACATGGCGTGATTACCTCTACAATCTTTCGGACTTCGCGGATTACGCGGGGAAGCGTTTTTCGGGCCAACGGAATCATGTCTCCAAATTTCGCAGAAATTATCCCAACGCTGTATTTCGCTTGATGACGATGGCAGATATGCCGGCGGTGCGTGCCTTTTTAGAGGAATATGCAGAACGTCAGTACGCGAAGAACTCCTTCTTAGCCACCGAAGAGCTCAAGGGCTCGTATCGTTTGTTAGATGCGTTTGAGGCGTTGCAAATGGTGGGTGGCGTTCTTGTGGTGGATGAGAAGATTATTGCGGTAACGATCGCGGATATTTCTGGCGATACGCTCGTGATTCATGTGGAAAAAGCGCTTGTGAATTATGAGGGCGTTTATCCTACGATTGCGCATGAATTTGCGAAAGCCATGCGTCGAGATGGACTTCTTTACATTAATCGTGAAGATGATGCAGGTGACTGCGGTTTGAGAAAGTCAAAATTGCAGTACAATCCTGTGCAGATTTTGGATAAGTACACGATTGTGCCGAATCGTATCATTGAAGAATTGGAAACGCCGCCAACGTTGCATTCGGAACGCTTGGAAATTCGCCCCATAGGCGATGAAGATGTCCACCTTTTTGGCCGTTTAGCTAAGAATTTAGAGCGAAATCGCCTTTGGGGATGGGATTGGCGAGAAGCATGGACAGGTGAGGGCGATCCACGCGATGCGTGGTTTTTGGAACTCACGCGAAACGATTTTACGGCACGTCGCGAAATCTCGCTGGGTATTTATGCGGCAGGTGAATTCTGCGGTGAATGCGTTTTTCACAACTTCACGTATGACCACGTGGTGGAGCTTGGGGTGCGCCTTTTACCTGAAGCCGAAAAGAAGGGCTATGCGACAGAAGCAATGCGCTGCATGGCCGATTACGCGCTCTGTTTCTGGGGACTTGAGAAGGTCGTCGCCAAGTGTTATCGCGACAATTTAGCCTCTAAAAAGATGCTGCAAAATGCAGGCCTGCGTCCAACAACCGAGGATGAACAGTTCTGCTATTTCGCGCGAACGGCTAAAAACTAATTAACGCTTTTAGAATAAGTAACTTATTCATTCTTTTCTGCATCGGCCAAGTCCTTGCAGAGGGGAATATTGGGTTGCGTTTTGAAAGGCACTTGTTTTGAAGCTGAAAAGCACGTGTTTTACTATTTCAAAAGCACTTGTTTTGAAGTTGAAAACAACCCTTTTTGATTTAGGCTTTAAAGAGGCCTTTTTTTGAGGGTACTTTGAAGGAGCGCTTTGGGTAGGACTGCGAGGGTAGGGGGACAATGCTTAGGGTATGTAAAATTCACTACATTTAATAGAGCCGTAAGACTTCAACTGTTTCGAATTCTTAAGTAAGGGATGTTTTGATACTGAAAATGCAGAGAAGTTGGAAAATTTATAGCAATTAAGTGATAAGTATTCCTAATTTGATAAAATAACAATGTGGAGATTGTACATCATTGTATGATTGGACAAGTTAAATGGAGGCATTCGTATGTTTTTGGCTTCTAATGGTTTACTTGAATTGGGTTCTGTGATGTCGTCACTAATAGGGATTACCTTTGGTACTGTCCTTGTTTGCTCGCCCATTGTAATATGGTATTGGGTAAAAAAGATTTATCAAGAACTTCGGAATCGTACCGAACTCGAAAATGAGGCAATTAATCAAATACAAGAAATGAAGCGAAATCTAACTGCGTTGACGCAAGAGATTGAAACGCTTGTGAAAGTAACAGCTCAAATTGCAATTAACCAAGAAACGCTTATCGCATATATGGCCCAATTACAGCCTGGGACACATGTGGAAGGCGTTAACGATGTAATTGATGTGAATTCAATCGCACGTGAGATTCCTACTGGAGATGGCGCTGCTACGACTTGGTATACTTGTGAATAGCCGAATGCGTTGAGGTGCAATATGGATAAAAGAATGGCCGTTTTGATTGTTTTACTCATGCTAATTGGTTTTTCACCGTTGGGATATGCACAAGCATGGACGCCCTATGAACCTGTAGAAGGACACCCGCATGTGATTAAAGGGGAGGAATGGGGAACATTTCTACCTGAACCGGGTTGGCAATTTGTCAATAAGCATAGTGAAGACCTTTCTGTAATTCCAATCCCCGCAAAAGAAATTAAGGTGAATACTGGAGGTGACCCTATCACGATTCCTGCACCGCGAGGTTTTTGGACACCAGAAAAAGGCTCGGTTCTTGAAAAGGCGCTTAGAGCTCAGCAGTCAAACGATTACGATAAAACGCTTGGAACTTGGATTCGAATAACAGACGCAGCCTACACGAACACTCAAGAAGCAACAGTCAAGGTTCAGCATTGTGTAAACGGGAAGATATTTTCTCTTTCTGCGTTTGAGCAAATGCGCAAAACTATAGCCGCAGAGGAGCAGAAACTTGTTGAACAGAATCGAGAGATGGTTGAACAAGCGGTTAAAAAGTCGTCACAGAGAGTATCTAAAAAAATAGGTGCAGAGTTAGATTTAACGGTCTTAGACTTAAAAGCATTGCCGCCGCACATCAATGAACTTGACCACTTAGGAACAACGCTTGTTCGAAAAACAAAAGAGGTTACAGCAGAAGGGTCTTTAACGGGATATACAGTTGTAAGTTCAATGCTCCTTTGGGTACGAGGAACAACAATTGCCATAAATATGGCCAATACTACATATACTCCCTCTAAGGTGAAAGAGCTTGTTAAAGAGACGCGCGCAGAATTAAACAAATGGGTGGCTGAAATTGACCGAGTCAATGGTCGCACTTCGTTAGAGGACGAAAATGCCATCGCCCTCGCAGACCCTGATTGTATTAAAACTGGAGTGGATAAAAAGACAGAAATTGATTGGGGTGAAGTAATGGCACCGATTTGCGGAGGGATTATCCTCGCGCTTGTAAGTCTTTTTTTGAACAGAAAAGATGCCATGAAAAAACTTCGAGAGTGGTTCTTAAACTAAGCATTAACGAAGCGAAATCGTGAAACTTTTGTGAAGGTTAAAACTATGAAAAGACTCATTGCTTGCATTGTTATTTTGTTTGCCTTAATCGGCAATCTGTACGCAGTTAACATTGATAAAATTAAACGACGCGCAAGTGCTGGTGACAAAGGCGCACAACATGAGCTTGGGTATTGTTATTCAAGAGGTGATGGTGTTCCTGTGGATATGGCAGAAGCGATTAAATGGTGGCATAAAGCCGCAGAACAGGGAAATGCAAAATCTCAATATAATTTAGGCCTCTCTTATGAAAATGCTATAGGGGTGCCAAAAGATATGGAGAGGGCCGCCAAATGGTATCGTAAAGCTGCTGAACAAGAATTACCTGACGCACAATTTAAATTGGGGCTTTGTTATGCTACAGGTGCTGGCGTTGTAAAAAATTTAATTGAGGGGAACAAATGGTTTCGTAAAGCTGCAGAGCAAGGAAATCCCAATGCACAATATAGTTTAGGTGTTTGTCTTAGCGAAGGTCAAGGTGTGCCGAAAAATTTAAGTGAGGCTGTTAAGTGGTATCGTAAAGCAGCCGAACAAGGGTTTGCTCCAGCACAGTTTAACTTAGCCATTTGTTATTCGGATGGTAAAGGTGTTACCAAGAATTGGACTGAAGCTCTGAAATGGTACCATAAGGCCGCAGAAAAAGGTGATGTTTCCGCACAGTATAACTTAGGGTTTTGTTATAAAAACGGTGAGGGAACTCCTGCAGATTATGAGAAGGCCGCAGAATGGTTTAAGAAAGCTGCGGATCAAGGACATCAAAAGGCTGCTCGCGAATATCGGCGCCTTACAACTGGTGAATAAAGTTTCACTCTTTCTCTCTCAAACCCCGAATTCGCGGGACTGTTTGTGTTATACTTTTTGCGAAGGGATTCGGAATATTGGTGGGGATTGGGCCCATTAAGAAGTGTTCGAGTCTCTTCACTTTTTATTTGACGCGTGAGCGTCTTTGTGGTTTACTGTTCTTACTGGCGGTAACTCCACCCTACGGCGAAAAACATGGGTGGCAGTAGAGTAAGGCTGATAACCTTATGTCACCTGCCTTTTAGAAAGCCCTCGACTTGACGCCGAGGGCTTTCGTTTTATGTGCAGACGTATTAATCTTCTGGAATGATTAAATCAATGCGTTTAGGGGATTTCGCTTGTGAAGGATTCTTTTTGAGAAATTCAGAATATTCAAATGCATTTTCAATGGGAATTTCTTTTGTAGTGCCATCTTTGTAGGTAATGCGTAGTTTTGTTCCAATACGATATTCCTTAACTTCTCCCGTGTTAGGGTTTATAACTTGAATAGTGTCAAATTTCTCCTTTGATGGAGAGGCTAACCACATCCCGATTATGCCGATAAGAATGCCCGAGACAATCAAGAGGGTTGTACGCCCCTTAGCTGTTTTGGCAATTTCATAGTTCGCATATCCAGAACCACCTAATAAAGCTACAACCAACGAGATGGCGCCTAACAGGATAAATCCTACGACTTCCAAAGCAAGCGGCCCAAAAATCAACACACCAAGAATCGTATACCAATTCCAACCAAATTCCATGATTTGACTCCTCTACATTTTTGCTTTCAAGAGAATATTAATAGTGAAAATTGCATCAAAATTCTATTTCTAAATTTCTCATACTTTTTTGTTTAATCTTGGGGATTTTATCCTCGGTTGTATGCTAACGCCCCTTTTGGGCTTGGGTGGAGGGGGGTAACGAGAGTCGAACAACGAAAAACGATCAACGGTGGCGGAGGTGTGGGGGTGTAAAGTGTTGTTGAAAAAGTGTGTGTTTTGGGCGTTTTTTTGTGTGCAAGGAGCGTTTTTTGCTATACTATAATTAAGTATGAAAACGTTTGAACAGCGCTTCACTGTGGCGTATCAATATTCGGTGACTTTCTGCAGAGATGTTTTTTCTGCGGAGAGTGATGTTTTGTTGCAGGCGATTGAACGTGATGCCACGGATCAAAAGCCGCACCGTATTTTGGTGGTTTTGGATCGCGGTTTGGAAGAGGCGCGTCCTGATTTGACCCAAAAGATCACCGCATGGGTGATGGCGCATAGCGCAGAGGTGGAACTTGTCGCACCGATTGAAAGCATCCCAGGTGGTGAATTTGCGAAAAAGCAAGACACTGCGGTGGCGCGACTTGTGAAATTGGCCTATCAAACGCATTTTGGTCGTAAAGATACGTTTATTGCCATTGGCGGTGGTGCGGTGCAGGATACGGTGGGTTATGCTGCGGCATTGATTCATCGTGGCTGCCGTTTGATTCGCATTAATAGCACGACGCTTGCGCAGGCAGATGCTGGCATTGGCGTAAAGAATGGCATTGATTACGCTTCGGGTAAGAATTTCTTGGGCACGTTTGCACCGCCTTACGCGGTGATTAACGATGTGTCGCTTTTGACATCGCTCTCAGAACAAGATTGGCGCAATGGAATCGCAGAGGCGGTGAAGGTCGCCACGATTAAGGATGCGGCGTTCTTGCAATGGATTCAAGAACACGCAGATGCGCTGCGGATGCGCGACTTGGAAGCGATGGAAAAGCTCGTTGAGCGCACGGCAGAATTGCACTTAATGCACATTGCTTATGGCGGGGATCCCTTTGAACGCGGCACTGCGCGTCCATTGGACTTTGGTCATTGGTGTGCACATCGCTTAGAATCAATCACCTGTTGGCAATTGTCGCATGGTGAAGCTGTGGCGATTGGCATTGCGTTAGACATGCTTTACGCTTCGCTCATAGGATTAATTTCTGGTACGGATGCCACACGCGTGATCGCGACCCTGCGCGAGTGTGGTCTCCGCGTGTGGTGTGACGAATTAACCTTGCGTGCGACAGATGGTAAGCTCGCCATCATGGAAGGTTTGCGTCAATTCCGCGAGCATTTGGGCGGCGCGCTCTGCGTGACCTTGCCGCATGGGTTAGGAAATAAGACAGAGGTCAACGAAATGGACGAAACGCTTGTAGAGCAGGCGGTTCAATTATTACGTGAACGATTTGCCTAAAGGTAGGTGACAGATGTCGGATACTGGAATTAAAGCACAAGCCGTAGAGTCCCCTGTGTGTCCTTTGTGCGGAGCGGCATTGCCTTTGCATTATGAACCGCTAACGGATGTGATGTGTACCGCTTGTTTTAAGACGGTGATGATGCCTGGACGCTTAGGGCAGTATCACCTCTTGCGCTTGATTGGTAAAGGCGGCATGGGCGCTGTGTATGAAGGTATCGACACAGGACTTCAGCGTAAGATTGCCGTAAAGGTGATTTTGCGTGAAAAGGTTGATGAAGATCCCACCTTCTTAGATAGCTTTAAACGCGAAGCACAGGCTGCCGCGCGTTTGAACAGTACGCATATTGTGGGGGTGTATGCCTTCGGTGAAAGCGATGGTCAGCCCTATTTGGTGATGGAACTTGTCCAGCCTGACGCTTTGGACAAGATGATGAAAGACGGCCCATTGCCTGCGAATACCGTGCTTTCCATCGGTCGTGAAATTGCACAAGGCCTCAAAGTGGCAGCAGAATCGGGCATGGTTCACGGCGATGTGAAGCCCGAAAACATCTTGATTAACGAATCGCGTGAAGCCAAGTTGGCCGACTTCGGTATTGTGGCTTTGGTCGGTGCTCAGGCTGCGGCAAACAACGAAGTCTGGGGCACGCCTTACTACATTGCGCCAGAAACCTTGCGTAAGCAGAAAGTTGATTTGCGCGCAGACATCTACTCTCTCGGTGCAACGCTTTACCATGCGATTGCCGGCGAACCGCCCTTTGAAGGTGCCACCGCGGTGGATGTGATGAAGGGACGCCTCATGGGGCCTGCACCGTCATTGATGGAAAAGGCCCCGCACTGTCCAGAGAATATCTCCAAGATTATCATGCGCATGTTGGAGGCTGAACCGATTCGCCGTTATCCCAATTATGACTCTCTCATTGCGGATATCACAAAAGAAATTGGCGAAAGTAGAACCTCCGCGAAGCGCGTGACGCTGCGTAATGCGCGTGGCAAGACTGTTGGTGTGCCAGGGGTGAACATGCCTTCGCGTCCGATGCCTGCTGTAACCAATCCAAATGCGCCTCTTTTCAAGAAAGAAGGCTTGAGTAAGAAGGCGATTATCGGCATTGCTTCAGGAGTCGCAGCGCTTGTCATTATTCTCTTTACCCTCATTGGCTTGGTCTTGGCAAAGGCGCTCAAGGGTGAAGAGGTCGCTCCTGCAGAAGGCGCAGCAGACATGCTCGCCGTGACGCCTGCAGAAGACCCCTCTGTCGCACAGGCCGCTGCCGCGCAATTGGCCAACGATGCACAAGCATTGGCCAAACTCGTGCAAGACTTTGAACAACGCTACGTGAATAGCAAGTCAGAAGTGAAGACCGTTGTGACAATGGTGTCCCGCATGGCCAAGCGCGCCGAACGCGCCGTGATGCCAGAACACACCTCTTGGCTCTCTGCACAAGAGGGCGAAGCGCCGACAGAAATGTTGGGTAAACTTCAGGAAGCCTTTACCAAGGTTCGTGATTTGGAAGCTGTTGTGACCGTGCAGGAAGCCTTGCGTACCAAACTCTCCGACTTGCAAGTGAATGCCGAAAATGCTTCTGCAGCCTTGGCCTCTGCTCAAGAAGCACTCGCTGCACATAATGCCCAAGCTGAAGTCAAGGCATATCAAGCCAATCTGAAGGCGCTTCAAGCGCTTGAAAAGAATTGGCCACGCATCGTTTCTAAGGGCCGTGCCGACATGGAAGCCACCGTGAAAGCTCGCCAAAAAGCCGAAGAAAAGGCACGCATTGCAGAGCGCGAACGCCTCGCCGCAGAACAAGCCAAGCGTGAAATTGAAGAAGAAGTCGCCTCTGTCGCTACAATTGAAATTGCAGTGGTGGGTGATTTGGATAAATTTATGCCCGAAACGGCATTAAACACCTACAATTCGCGCGTAGCACGTCTGAAGAGTACAGAAGCAAAGAATGCTGCGAAGGTGGTGGCAGAACGCATTGAAGTCTTCCAAACGTTGAAGGACTTCTTAATTGCGCAAGCGAAGGCTGGAAAGTTTGCAGCTTACGGTGTAACCAATGCTACACCTGAAGTCATCATGCTTAATGGCAAGGATTTGACATGGCTCAAATTCGCATCAAACCAGCAGACCACTGCGTTCCGTATTTTGAAGACAGCCATCGCAGATGATGTGACTACCACGTCAATTCGCGCTTCGGATCGCGCAAAGTTGGCCGTGGGTGCACACATCTTCGTAACACGTTATTTCGGTGCGGAAATGGTGAAGAAATCAAAGTCTCTGCGTGAAACAATGGAGAAGTTTGAGAAGTTAGCCAATAGTTTGCCGGGTACGCGTGAAACCTTCAAGCGTTTGGTTGGCGAAACTGAAGAAGACGTTAGCGCTACCGAAACAGAAACGCCAGCTGCTGATGCAGAAACGGCTGACGAAGACGCAGAATAAGGTTAACTGCGTGTGAAATGCCTTTGAGTCGCGCTTGAGAAGCCCGCTCAAAGGTGTTTCCATTCTGAAAGACCTTAAAGATTAAAGCCGTAAGCCAAAGATGAAAAAAGCGTTTTTAATGTTGATTGCCCTTGCTGGAGTACCCATGGTGTGGGTGCTTTTAAGGTGCTTCTTAGAAGCGCTTGCAATTGATACGACACACGGCTCATTTCTAACGCCAGGAAAGATTGGGTTCATCACAGGATGTATTGTGATGACGGCACTCTTTGTAAAAGCATCGCAATCTCTTCAAGTCATCTATGTTTTTGCGCATGAAATGACACATGCAGTGGTGGGACTCTGCTTTTTTGCGAAACTTCATCGCGTGAGTGTGCAGGCGACAGGTGGATTTGTCCAACTCTCCAAAAGCAATCTCCTTATTACCTTGGCGCCGTATTGCGTGCCGTTTTATCTCATTCTTGCGCTACTGCTCTTTTGTGGCGTTGAATACTGCTTTAACGATGTAATCCCATTTTGGGCATGGTCATTTATCTTTGGCATTTGTACAGCCTTTCACGTGTGGTACACCGCAAACGCACTTCTGTCTGTTTCCCAACCCGATACGCATGAATATGGACGCTTCTTTTCGTGGTGGTTCATTCTGGTTACCAATCTTTGTTTCGCGATTGGTGCGGTTGTAATCACCTCTGATTCTGTTACGATGCGAGGGCAGGGGAATCGCCTAATCGAAACCACGCAAAGTGTCTACATGGATGTCTATGACGGCATACACGGCGTAGTCAACCGTTTTTCAACAAGTTTCTAATACTAAAGGAAATGCAAATGAATTTAGTTGGTGAACTTCACGATTTGTTACTGTCCTCTACGAATACCGTGGTTTTTACGGGTGCGGGCGTTTCAACCGCGAGTGGCATTCGCGATTTCCGCGGCAAAAATGGCATTCATAACGACACCTTTCACGGGTATCGCGTAGAAGAACTCTTTGGGATTGACCTCTTTAATTCTGCCCCCTCACTTTTCTATGCATGGGCTAAGGATTTCGTCTACGATTTAGAAGCTTTCCAACCCTGCACTGTGCACAATGTGTTAGCGCGTTTAGAACGTTCGGGCCTTGTGAAAGCGGTGGTGACCCAGAATATTGACCGTTTGCATACCCTTGCAGGATCGCAAAATGTCTTTGAAGTGCATGGTTCGCCCTCATGGCATCATTGCCAAAAGTGCGGTGCGGCTTTGCCTTATGACGCAGTCGCGCCCATGGTGCAGGCTGGCGAAGTGCCGATGTGTGCGTGTGGCGGTGTTTTTAAGCCAGATATCGTCTTTTATGGTGAAAATCTTCCAGAAGAAACCTTTGCAAAGGCTGTTCGCGCATGCCAAGAGGCCGATTTGATGTTGGTCCTGGGCAGTTCATTGACCGTTTATCCCGCGGCAGCATTGCCAGAAGAGGCCTATCGTTGTGGTGCGCGTATTGTGATTGTGAATGATTCGCCCACGCAGTTAGACCGTCGCGCAATTTTGAAATTGGATAGTCTTTCTGATACGTTTACGCAATTGTGCGACCTCTTGGACGGAAGTATTCCGTAAAAGTGAATACATTTGATTAAAAAAAGCAGATTAGGTGTTTTATTCTTGCGCTCGTTCTGCTATTATTATTTAGGTGAGAAGATTGTCATAGAATTAGGCAGTCGCGTGAAAGGAATTGCATGACAAATCGTAGAGCATTTTTGAAGGCAACAGGTATGGGTTTAGCAGCGGTCGCAGCAACGCGTTCGTTGTCTGCCGCTACGGCTTTAACCGCTGGCAAAAAGCGCCCAAATATCCTTTTTATCATGACTGACGACCATGCAGCACATGCTATCAGTGCGTATGGTTCGCGTATCAATAAGACGCCAGGCATTGACCGTTTAGCCACAGAAGGTGTCCTTTGTAAGGATGTCTTTGTGACCAACTCCATCTGCACACCTTCGCGCGCTTGTATCCTCTCGGGTATGTACAGCTGCAAGAATGGCGTCCCAGTCTTCAATGATATCTCGAATAAACTCAAGACGGTTGGCGGCACGATGCGTGAAGCGGGCTACTACACCGCAGTCTTGGGTAAGTGGCACATGGGTGGTCCGCACACGGTGCGTGATACCGATTGGGACCGTTGGGCGATTTATCAAGGTCAAGGTCAGTACTTTGATCCCTTCTTCTTTACGAAGGCTGAAAAGTGCCCGCAGGGCACGGGCGGTAAGGTGGATGGCCAGCGTCTCTCCTTCCCAGGAGAATACGCCACAAGCAATCTTACCAAGGTGACGCAGTGTGTGATTGATGAGGCCATTGAGCAGGATAAGCCTTTCTGCGTGATGATGCTCCATAAGGCACCGCACCGTAATTGGTTGCCTGAACCCAAGTACCGCAAGGAATTCCGCGCAAAGGGCCTTGACGCATTCCCCTTGCCAGACACCCTCTTTGATGATTACAAGGGCCGCGCTACGCCGATTAAGCGCACCGCAATGACGCTTGAACATCACATGCGCATTGAAGCCGACTTGAAGTTGACCGAATACTTCTCCGAAGGCGGTCAATTCCCTGGCGTGGATCCTCAACAGTACAAGACGGGTGAATCTTCGAATCGCTGGCCGAAGGAAATCCGCGATAATCAGTCGCTTGCCCCTGCAGAACGTGAACGTCGCCGCCGCGAACGCATTAAACTCTCGTACTTGCGTTATATGCAGGACTACTTGGGGTGCGTGCAGAGCGTGGATGACAGCGTGGCAGATATGCTTGATTACCTCAAGAAAAAGGGCATTGACCAAGACACCATCGTCATCTACACTGCCGACCAAGGCTTCTTTCTTGGTGACCACGGTCTCTATGACAAGCGCTTCATGATGGAAGAATCCCTCCGCATGCCCTTCTTGGTGCGTTGGCCCGCACAGATTAAGGCTGGCACGGTGAATGAAGACTTGATTACCAATGTGGACTTCGCAGCCTTCTTCGCGGATGCTGGTAATGTGCCGGCAAATCCTGAATGGCAGGGTCGTAGCTTCTTGCCGAACTTGACCTCGGGTACTCCAAAGGATTGGCGTAAGAGCTTCTACTACCGCTACTACATCCAGGGTGGTGAACATGCTACGCCCGCGCACTATGGCGTTCGTACAAAGCGTTACAAGTTGATTTCTTACTACAAGGTCGGCGAGTGGGAACTCTTCGACTTGCAGAAGGATCCAGAAGAGTTGAACAACCTCTACAATGACCCCGCCTATCAGAACGTTGTGGCAGCATTGAAGGATGAACTCTTCCGCTTGAAGAACGCTGTTGGCGATTCTGATCAATTTTACGGTTGCAGTGATTACTATTTGAATCCAGGCAACAACTATCCTAATGTTTTCGAATAATGAAGGAGATGCATCATGCTCACGGAATACACAATCAATAAAGTAACTCGTTTGCCCGACTTCGATCCTGAAGATCCAATCTGGCAGAAGGCTGAAGCTGGAGAATATGCCTACTGGCATGAAAAGAGCTCCGAACATCACCCCAAGACCACCGTTAAGGCGCTTCATGACGGTAATGACATCATGATTTGCTGGCAGGTGGAAGACCGTTATGTGCGTATCGCTCACACCGCAATTAACTCGATGGTGTGTGAAGATGCTTGCGTGGAAGCATTCCTCCAGCCCTTGAAGATTGAAAAGGGTTACATCAACATTGAAATCAATGCTGGTGCTTGCATCCACTCTTCTCACATCCGTAACTGGACCCGTGCACCGGGCGGCTTCGCAGACTTCGAATACATCTCGAAGGATGCCATCCGTAAGCTCACCGCTAAGGGTAATTTGCCCCAGGTTATCGACCCTGAAACCGATGAAGCTACCAATTGGTGGATGATTGTGCGCATTCCTCGCGCTTACCTTGAAGGCATCTTTGGCCAGCTCGGCGACCTCTCTGGTCAGACCTGGCAGGGTAACTTCTGCAAGTGCGCTGACTGCTCGAGCCGTCCGCACTGGGGTACCTTGTTGCCGCAGAGCCCAGAATTGAACTTCCACGTGCCGAAGTACTTCAGCCCCATTAACTTCGCTGCTGCAGAAAAGTAATCTGCTTCAAGTGATTGAATGAGTAACACAGCGCGGTACTTCGCGCTGTGTTCTTTTTTAGCGCTGAAATGTCATGTAAAAGAAGTGTCAGAGAAGAAAGGAGTATAAAAGAGATTGTTGTAAGATGAAGCGTTTTATTCAATAGATATTGATGCTTTATTCTATAAATTAATGTATAATATGACTGTTAATGCGTAAGAAGTTGCGGATCGTTGGAGGATTTATATGAGTCTCGCGACAATTTGGTTAATTAGTGCGATTCTGTTGATGGTTTCAGAATTCATTATCCCTGGATTTGTGATTCTCTTTTTTGGTGTTGGCGCCTTGGCAGCGTCTGGCGTGGCCTTTTTTACAACTGCGTCATTGGTGGTGCAGGGATGGGTTTTCGTAATTGTGTCCATTCTCTCTTTGATCATCGGGCGTCGTTGTTTTAAGAATGTGTTACGTGGGAAGCAAGAGCTTTCTCACGGGGATGCAGATGACGATGGCGTGGTTGGACGCGTAGCAACGGTGGTCATCGCGATTAATCCGCCTCAGCCTGGCCGCATCATCATCAATGGTTGCGAATGGAAAGCTATTGCAAAGACCCCCATTGCAGTGGGCACATCGGTGACGGTGACTGCGCGTGAGAATATCACGTTGACCGTGGAATAAGCGTTTGTTGTGATTGAATTGAACTGATAGAGAGGAAAGTACTATGGCTCCAGAATTAATCATCCTTGCAATTATCGTGATTGCAGCATTAGTAACGGTTTTCAAGACGGCTGTGATTGTGCCGCAGCGTCAGGCATACATTGTAGAACGTTTGGGCCGCTATTCGTCTACATTGGAAGCAGGCTTTCACATTTTAGTGCCGTTCATTGATCGTGTGGCCTATCGTCGCACCTTGAAGGAATCCCCGATTGATGTGCCTCCGCAGCAGTGCATTACGAAGGATAATATCACTGTGGAAGTGGATGGTATCCTCTATCTTCAGGTGATGGATCCTGCTAAGGCTTCTTACGGCATTGATAACTATCTGTGGGCTTCTACGCAGTTGGCTCAAACAACGATGCGCTCTGAAATTGGTAAGTTGGACTTGGATCGCATTTTTGAAGTGCGTGAATCGATTAATGCTGCAATTTGTGAGGCTGTGGATAACGCTTCTGACCCTTGGGGGGTTAAGGTGACGCGTTACGAAATTAAGTCTGTTACGCCGCCTCAGTCGATTCGTGATGCAATGGAAAAGCAGATGCGCGCAGAACGTGAAAAGCGTGCAATGATTGCAGAATCCGAAGGTGAACGTCAGGCGCGTATCAATCGCGCTGAAGGTGAAAAGCAGGAAGCCATCGCGAAGTCTGAAGGTGAAAAGATGCGTCGCATCAATGAAGCAGAAGGTCGTGCAGAGGAAATCTTGCTCGTGGCAAAGGCTACTGCTGAAGGTCTTGCGACAATCGCAAATTCAATTAGTGAAAACGCTGGTGGCGCAGATGCTGTCAACCTGCGTCTTGCCGAACAGTATATTGCAGAGTTTGGTAAGCTCGCGAAGGAAGGCACAACGATGGTACTGCCCTCGAATCTCGTTGATGTGGCTTCCGTCTTGAAGGTGGCAACAAACGTTATTCAGAAGAAGTAATGATACTAAAGGCTGAATTCCCCTATAGCTTTAAGGATTACGCGCTGTTGAAGACCGCGCTCACGGTGCCTGCGCCTAATCGCCAAGAACCTGACAACCAACGTCTGGAGTATTTAGGCGATGCTGTGTTAGAACTCTTGATGTCAGATGCGTTGTATCGTCGTTATCCAGAGGCGAGTGAGGGCGTGTTGACGGATATGCGCTTACACTTAGTTTCAAGTCGTGGTTTACTTGAACGTGTGGAGAACTTAGGCGCCGCCTTTCGTGAAGGTTTAGAAGTGTTTAATCAACATAAGACATGGAAGCCAAAGGCGGAAGTGGATGCAATTGAGGCGCTTCTTGGGGCCGCGTGGTTAGATGGCGGATTGCCTGCCGCAGAGGTCTTCTTCAACTTGCTCTTTAAGGAAACCGATTTCCAAAGCGTGGCGCACTGTACGGGCGTTTCTGATAATCCGAAGGGTGAATTGCAGCAGTATGCGCAGCAATATCTTCAAACGGAGCCTGTCTATACGCTTTTAGAACGGAGTGGCCCTGCTCACGCACCTACGTTTCGCTGTGCTGTGACATTAAATGGGGAAACTGCGGAAGGCTCCGCAGCGACGCGTAAGGCGGCAGAAGCCGTGGCGGCAAAGGCTTTGCTTGCGATGTTGCTTAAACTTGAATCTTAATGTTGGATAATCGCAATGAATGATTACGAACTCCTTGATAGTGGCAATGGCGCAAAGCTTGAGCGCTTTGGTGATTTAGTCTTGGCGCGCCCTTGTGCGCAGGCCGTTTGGCAGAAACAACGCCCCGCATTGTGGAAAAAGGCAGATGCCTCTTTTGACCGTGAAGAGGGCAATCATTGGCATGGCCGTAATCGCTTGCCGAAGGAATGGGCGATTGATGTCGATGGCACGAAGTTTCGCCTTTCGGGTACAGATTTTGGCCACTTAGGTATCTTCCCTGAACAACGTGCTCAGTGGGCTTGGATTAAGGAACAAGTCCGTACTGCGAAGGCAAAGAAGCGCCCTGCGCGTGTCTTGAACCTCTTTGCCTATTCTGGAGGTTCCACTTTGGCTGCAGCGCATGGCGGCGCAGAGGTCTGCCATGTGGATGCCTCTAAGGGGATGGTGCAGTGGGCGCGTGGCAATGCAGCGTTGAACGGTTTAGAAGCGCATCCGATTCGTTGGATTGTGGATGATGTCCATAAGTTCATGAATCGCGAATTGCGTCGTGGCCGTCAATACGATGGTATCATTCTTGATCCGCCGACCTATGGTCGTGGCGGTAATGGTGAAACGTATAAGATTGAACGCGATCTCACGGAAACCTTGCGTTTGTGCCGTTCGCTTTTGAGTGACGATCCGCTCTTCTTGTTGTTAAGTGCGCATACGCCTGGCCATACGCCTATCGTATTGGAAAACATCTTAACGCAAGCATTGCGTGGTTTGGGTGGGACTTTCTCTGCCGGCGAGATGTGTTTGACTGGTGCAGAGGACGTCTTTAAATTGCCTTCGGGTGCTTATGTTCGGTGGACACATGGCTAAACGCTCATTCGGTGCACTTGCGGGCGCGCTCTTTGCGGTTGTAGGCCTAACGCCAATCGCGCAGGGCGCAGTATCGCTTTATCCAGATTACGCTGGGATTACAGTGCCGCCGAATATCGCACCGCTGAACTTTGATGTTCAGGGTGCCCCTGCAGATGCGCGTGTCCGCTTGCAAAGCGGCGAAGTCATCGCAGATTTTCCCACCCAAGTGCGCGTGCCGAAAGCGACTTGGCGACGCCTTTTGGCGGCAGGGGATTCGTATACGATTACGGTCACCAAGGACGCTGAAACGCTCTTCTGCGCGACGAATACCGTGGCCGCTGCAGCGATCGCGCCAACCTTGGCCTATCGTTTAATTCCGCCGAGTTATGAAAACTACCAAAATGTCGGCATTTACTGGCGTGATTTAACCTCCTTTGAGGAAAAACCGCTCTATACAAATCTGCAGAGTAGCACAAAGCAATGCGTCAATTGTCACCACTTTAACCAAGGTGATCCAGGTTCATTGCTCTTCCATCTGCGTGCGTCAAATGCCGGTACCGTCATCTTCACAGACAAGGATGATGCGGGCATTAAGCGCAATTTTAAAGGTGGGCCATTCTTTGCTTCGGGTGTCTATCCCGCATGGCATCCATCGGGGAAGTTCATTGCCTTTTCGGTGAATGAGACCTTACAATGCTTTTACTATCGCAATGCTGACAAGATTGAGGTCTTGGATGCGCGCAGTGATATGTTGCTCTACGATTTAGAACGCGATACTGCGCTGCCGATTGAAACAACGCCTGAAATCTTTGACTGTTTCCCTGCGTGGTCTCCTGATGGTAAGCAACTCTATTCTGTGGCTGCAATGCCTGGTTTTAAGGAAATGCCAGAGGATAAAAAGTCGCGCTCTGAACAAGCCATTTTGGGTTATACAAACCTCTGTTACAACTTAATCCTGCGCGATTACAATGCTGAAACGCGGCTCTTTTCTTCGCCGCGCATGGTGATTAACGCCTCGAAGGAAAAGCGCTCGATTACCTTCCCGCGCGTTTCTCCAGATGGACGTTGGTTAGTCTTTACGTTGGGTCCGCAGGGCGTTTTTCACATTTGGCATCATAGTGCAGATTTGTGGATGCTTGATTTGCAAGAAAAGTCTTTCCGCCCGTTGAATGAGATTAATTCTCCAGATACGGAGAGTTACCATAGCTTTACGCCAGATGGCCATTGGATGGTCTTTTCTTCGCGCCGTGATGATGGGGCGTATACGCGTCCATACTTTACCCATTTCGACGCTAAAACGGGTGCTTTCACCAAGCCCTTCCTATTGCCTCAAGAGGAGCCTGCGCACCATAGTCAGCGGATGTTCTCCTATAACATCCCAGAGTTTGCGACAGGGCCCATTACGCGTTCTCCGCGTGAGATTCGTCGCGTCGCTGAACAACCAGCATTAGACGCCGCCTTCGCCGAATAAAACGCGTGCTAATAACGATTCACGCACCCAGTCAGCGTCTCCAACGCGAGTGGGTGCGTCTCTTTTTTATAGGAGAAAACTCTGTGAAAAGGGGAACGGATGCAAACGGATGCAGTGCGATTAGTCATTTGAGGCATGACTTTTCGCGGTGAGATTCCGCATGACCGCCTTTGCAATGTACCACTGCGCCACGCAGAATGCCACAAAGAAGGCAGAGATGATGGTAATCACCAAGCCTGGATGCTGCGCCCAAAGACCCTTTAACCACGCAATCGCAGGCGCGTAAAGGGTTGGCATGAAGAAGGTGATGATTGCGCTCTGGAAGAGGCAGGAGAGGCAGGAATAGAGGGTGTAGGCGCCAAAGTGCACACGGAGCATGCCAGCGGCCAATAATGCAGGGGTGCGAATCCCAGGCGTAAAACGAATGATAAACATCGTCTTACCAAGGTGACGGTCAAAGAAGTGTCCGCAGGCTTCAATTTGGTCTTGATGTTTGCGGACCCATTTCATGCGTGCGACAAAGCGCATGGCGAAGCGCACCGGAAGATACATGAGAATGTCGCCAATAAAAACACCCCAGAAGGTGCTTTGAAGCGCCGTCATCCAATGAATGATGTTTTCGGAAATCAAGGGCGGGACAATCGTCCAGCAGACGACATTTTCAAAGAAAAAGGTCGCAATCGCAGTGAACCACCCTTGAAGCCAAGGGAAATCACCAGAGGTGCGAATCGCCTCTACAAGCGAATCGAGATTAATCCCAATGGAGGCGATATAAGTCATCATTTCGTTTTCTGCTCCTTTGGAAGTTTATCTGCGGGAATCCCTAAATAACGGCCAATGTCTTCTGCTACTGCAGCAAAGGTCGGTGCTGCCACGCCACCACCCGAACGCATCGATCCGCGCGGCTTTTCAATCGTCACCAAAATGGCTAATTCTGGACGTGTGGCGGGGTAAACGCCGATGAATGAAACGTTATAGTCGCTGTGGTTATAATGTCCATTCACAGGAATCTGACCTGTGCCCGTTTTGCCTGCTACGGTGTAACTCGGCAGATTCGCGCGCCAGCCTGTGCCGCGAGGATTTAAAGCCGTTACAGATTGTAGCATGTCCAACATCTTATCGCTCACTGTTTTTGAGAGCGGGCGCCCTAAAACATTCGGTGGATTGGCGCGCACCAATTCACCTTCGTGCGAGCGCACTTCTTTGATGATGGTGGGCTGCATGAGATAACCGCCGTTGGCAATCGTGGAATAGGCGTTGACCAACTGAATTGCCGTCACGGAGATACTCTGGCCTAAGGGAATACGGGTAGGGGAGAGCTTATTCCACATGGCCTTTTTACGATAATCCCAGAAGATGCCATGTTCTTCACCGACGAGTTCAATGCCCGTCTTTCGGCCTAAGCCCATTGCATTAAAACTACGCCACAAAAGTTCGTTTTGTTCGGGCATTCCCTTTTTGGGGGCAGGTTGTGCCATGAGCAGACCAATCTGTGCAGTACCAATATTGGAGGACTGTCTCAAGATATCGCGAGCGGTAACCTTACCATACACCTTGTCGTGCAGCGGTTTCCCTGCATAGTACCACACCCCCGTGGTGCCCACATCAAAGACGGTGTGTTCGGTGATGATACCCATCTGCAAGGCCATCGCCACGGTAATTGACTTCATAACCGAGCCTGGCTCGTAGCAACGCGAAATAGCGATATTCTTCCACTCGTCTTGGAAGTGTTTGTTAAATTCTTGCGGTTTGAAACTCGGCAAGGTCGCCATGCCTAAGATTTCACCCGTTTTGACCTTTTGGACAATGATGGTGCCCGATTCTGCCTGGAAGTTAATCAACGCATTGGAGAGGGCATTTTCAATAATATACTGCACATTATTGTCAATGGTGAGGTAGATGTCATTGCCATGAATGGGCTCAACTTCATCAATGCGGCGCGAACGAATCTCTCGGCGACGGCCATCATAAACGGCATGCACCATGCCATTGGTGCCAGAGAGTTCCTTGTCAAAACGTTGCTCAATGCCATAGACGCCATCGCCATCGTGGTTCACAAACCCTAAAACGTGGCAGAGACGTGCACCATTGGGATAGGAGCGCACCGATTTAACGGTTGCGATGCTCACCCCTGCGATGCGATTGGTGGTATTAGAAGGGTCTTTACGACGCTGAAGCTCGTGAATGAGCGCGTCATCGGTGATGGTGCAGATCTTGGTATAACGTCGTCCGCTGGCATAGGCTTCAATCAGTTTTTCCTGATTAATGCCTAAGAGCTCGGCCAATTCAATGGGCATCGCATCGCGGTCAAGCTTCGGATTGGAGAGGGCCGGGTCTTGTGCGTCAATGGCGACCTCTCGCCCAGAAACGCTTTCGGCTAAAACAACGCCATTACGGTCAAGAATACGCCCGCGAAGACCGAGTAATTCGTAAGTGTTGTCATACTTTCGTTCGCGGTAATCTGGCGATTGCGGGATGAAAATATGCAGGTCAATGAGTTCCCACAAAACACGTAAAAAAACGACGATAACGCCCAGTAAAATGAGCGTCATCCATCGGTGTGCAATTTTATGCGGATTGTTGACCATAGCCCTCCTGCAGCGACGAAATCGCGTTTAATTAACGGCGGCGACGGCGGGACGTAGTGGTTTTTGTGCGCGAGGGGGTCTTTGTGGCGGCAACGCTGCTTTCCTTAGTGCGTTCTGCCTTTGCGATGCGTTCTTGTTGCAAGGACGCATGCAATGCTGCGGGGATTTCTAAGCGGCCATCGCGGCGAACGATGACACTGCGTTCCGGCGGGGCATAGGAGAGCTTCATGCCATTTTGACGAACGGCTTCATCAAGGCGCTGAGGCTCAATCAAGTGATTCCAGTCTGCAGTCTGACGACGCAAAGACGCTTCCAAAGAACGCTTTTCGTATTCGAGCTGCTTCACCTGAGTGCCCACTTGTTCAGCGCTCAAATCAACGAATACAGGATAGGCCCACGGCAGAATCATCATTGCCCCGAGGACGATGCCGCCGAGGTGTGCTAATTTCAAATGATGTGTTTTCCGTTTCCGGTTCTGTTTTCTCATGGTGCTCAATCCTCCACGCGCCGCACGGCTCGAAGTTTAGCGCTTCTCGCCCGTGGATTAATCTCAAGTTCTTCAGGCCGCCCCGTGACAGCCTTCTTCAAAATCTGTTCAGTTCGCGGGAGTAACCCCCGCCATTCGCTACCGCCTTGCTGGAGAGAAACCTCCTGCCCGCAATGCGCCTTAAACGTCTGCTTCACCACGCGATCGGTCAAGCTCTCAAAGGTCAAGATGGCCATGCGGCCACCGGGCTTCAACAACTGCAAGCCCGCCTCAAGCGCCTTGCGCAAATCGCCCATTTCGTCATTCACCGCCATGCGGAGCGCCTGGAAGACGCGCGTCGCAGGGTGACGCCCCTTCGTGTGGGCGGTGCCAACCGCTTTCGCGACGCATTCAGCCAATTGCAACGTCCGCGTGAAGGGTTCCTTACGACGGTCGCGGTCAATCGCTTTTGCGATGGCGTAGGCGCGCTTTTCTTCGCCCAGCTCACGGAAGAGATCCGTCATCTCTTGGATGCTCAAACGCGCCACCAAATCCGCCGCCGTTTCGCCAGCATCATTGCGCATGCGCATGTCCAAAGGACCATCCTGACGGAAACTAAAGCCACGTTCTGGCGTGTCAAGTTGGTCACTGCTAACGCCGAGGTCCAACAAAATACCATCCACTTGCTCAAAGCCATTGGCGCGTGCAATCTCACCGATGTCACCATGTGCGCCATGCACTAAGGTATGCGTACCAGGGATGCCATCGCGCAACAAATTGCCCTTCGCGCGTTCAAGCGCCTCACCATCACGGTCAATGCCGAGTAGGCGGCCCGTAGGACCTGCCAAACGCATCACTGCAGAGGCGTGACCAGCTTGACCAAGTGTGCCATCGATATAGACGCATCCGGGCTGCGGATTCAATGCCGCGACGGTTTCTTCAAGAAGGACCGGAATGTGCATATCGCCTCAATTAAAAGTCAAGTGCCGATAAAGCTTCACCAAGCGCTGCCTGGTCAACCGTTGTTTCAGGTGCGAGCTGTTCAGCAGCCCAGATTTCACCGTAGGTGACCGCACCCACGAAAGCGATGCGTCCCTTGATCCCCGCAAATTCCAAAAGACGATCGCTAATGCGGATACGCCCCTGAACATCAAGCGGAAGTTGCTCCGTGTTCGCACCGATAATGCGCAACTTCTGCGCCACCGTGGGGTCAGAGAAACGCTTTTCGAGCAATTTCTTCTGAATTCCCTGCATGCGTTCATTCGTCAAAAGACGGAGACACTTCTCATGCGGGTCAGCCATCACGAAGACATAGGCCGGCTTCCCCATCGCATCACGCCATCCCGAAGGGATCGTTACGCGGCGCTTGGGGTCCAATGCATGCGTGGCGCTGCCCGAAAAAACAGCGTCGCCTTGCAAAGTTTTGACCTGGTTGTCACTTGATTCCATTGTTTGACCTTTTGTGACACTATTAAACACTTTTCCCCACCATAAGGTCAAGCGAAATAAAATATTTTTTTTTGTAGACACGAAAAATGCCCATTTTTGCATGAAAAATGATGATTTTTTAGTGAAAAACGGCCGTTTTCAAAGGGAAAAAGGTGCGTTCGGAAAGGTGTTCAAAAAACCTGCGTCATTTTCTTTGACACTTTTCCCCACACACGCCCCCACTTTTTGACTCAAAAGTCATTCAATTTGTGTGACTTTTGCACCCACAGAACTGAAGCGCCTAACAGCTCAAAAAACTAACCACCAAAATGCGCCCGAGCGCGAAGTGCTGGGCGTGAGCGAAGCGAACCTTCCACGGCTAAAACACACAAAACACACTAAAGGGACGTGGGGGCTGCGCGCCCCCACTCCCCGCGGCAGGGCTGAGCCCTGCACGGCATGTGTTTAGGAGTGCTCCGCAGGGAAGCCTTCGCACGGGACCTTCGCATTTTCCGCAAGAACGCTATCTCTTACTCCGCTTGCCCCTCGGCGCAAGAGAAATCCTGCTGCGCAGTCTTCCTCCCGAGGAGGCTACGCGGAGCGCTAAAGCCTTCGCTGGTTTTCCACGAGTCGCATAGGTCTTACAAGATGCTCGAAATGGGCACATCGTCCCGCTGCCCTTCGGGCCCGGGCGCATCGAGCTCATTTCTCGTCATCTTGCGCTGACAAACCATAACATTTGGGAAAGAACTCCAATAATTTACGTAAGCGTTCCGTCGTCATACTCGGGAAGCGGAATGCAAAGCATAACGCTTCTTGCGCCGAGTTGAGCGACGGAACAAGATTTGCGTTCTTGCGTAAAATTCGTCGTGCTTTTCGCAGTCCTGCGGGCAAAGCCCGCCCAGCCCCGAAGGGGCGACAGACACATCACGAGATGCGTTGGCTTTTCGTGGGCGAAGCCCTCGTGTTACGAAAAGATCAACGTATCCTAGTGTCCTTAGTGTTAAACCCACTCGCTGTCCTGCTGCTAACAAAAAAGGATGCTCCCGATGGAAGCATCCTTTTCTTTTATTAAAGAGGTAGGATTATTCGGTTTTAGCAGGCGCGGCCAAAATTTCGCGGGCACGCGTTAAAGCATCCACGATGTGGCCATGGACATTGACCTGCCCAATGCGATCCAAGAAGCCCGAGCGTACCATCAGCATAAGGGGTTGCGCCGTGACGCCAGAGAGTACCAAGGTAATCCCACGCGCGCTGGCGTGTGCATACACCTCTTCAAGCGAGTGAAGGGCCGTTGCGTCCAAGACAAGCACATGACGCATACGCAAGACCAAGACCCGCGGGCGGTTGCGACGATTCGAGAGCAAGGTGTCCTTAAACTTATCAGCGGCACCGAAGAAAAGGGCGCCATAGACTTCGAAGACCTCAACATGCTCTGGCACCTCGATACCGGGTTGGCCCAAGTCATCTGCGCGCGGCGCTTCAGGAGCACCCGCGAGCAAACGGGTGATATTGCGCGCTTCAGTTGATTCGCTCATGCGTCGAATGAAGAGGAACGCCGCCAAAAGCACACCCGCCTGAATAGCCACGGTGAGGTCGATGAAGACGGTGAGTAAGAAGCTGGTCAACATCACGAGGATGTCTGAGCGCGTACTCTTAAAGATGCCCTTCACCAAGTGCAATTCACTCATGTTGTAAGCAACAATTGCCACCACGCCACCCAGGGTTGCCATCGGGATCAACGCAGCATACCGCCCTAAGAACAACATAATAAATAAGAGGAAAACTGCGTGCAACATCCCTGCGACAGGTGTTTTACCACCGTTCTTGATGTTGGTCGCCGTGCGCGCGATTGCGCCCGTTGCTGGAATACCACCAAAGAGCGGAGAGAGGATATTGGCAATACCTTCACCGATGAGTTCAGTATTTGAATTATGGCGACGCCCAATCATACCATCGGCCACCACAGCCGAGAGGAGCGACTCAATCCCCGCCAAAAGCGCGATTGAAATCGCCGGAGAAACCAATTCACGAATTGCGCTCCATTCAATCGCTGGGAATTGGGGCAAACTCAAGCTCATGCCCTCAGCCACAGCGGGGAACTTACTTCCGATAGTCTCCACATTGATGCCAAACGCCTCAAATGCCATTGCCAAAAGCGTGGTAATCACAATCGCCACAATCGACCCAGGCACCTTCTGCGTCACACGCTTCCAATAAATACAAATGAGAATGGTAATAAAGGAAATCGCCACCGCGCCCCAATTCACCGTTTCCAACGAATGCGCGTAAACATTGAGCTTCCCAACGAAGTCCCCTGGCATTTTCGCGTATTCCAGCGCCTTGAGCGCATCCGTGCAATTCAACCCAAGTAAGGCCTCAATCTGCCCCGCGAAGATGATTAAGGCAATGCCCGACGTAAAGCCTACCGTCACAGGGTAGGGAATGTATTTAATGATCGAGCCTAAACCACAAAAGCCGAGCACAATCAAAATCGCACCCGCCATCATGGTCGCAATCGCCAACCCCGACATGCCGAATTGCGCGTAAATGCCGTAGATAATGACGATAAACGCCCCCGTAGGACCGCCAATCTGCACGCGACACCCGCCCAAAGCCGAAATCGCAAACCCCGCAATCACCGCAGTGATCAAGCCTGCCTGCGGGGGGAGTCCTGCGGCGATAGAAAAAGCGATAGCCAAAGGTAAGGCTACCGCTGCCACAATCAAACCCGCCACGGCATCAGCCATGAAGGTCTTTAAATCATATCCTTCTTTGAAACATTGAACCATTTCAGGACGGAAGCGTTCCGAAATGTTTTTGCCGATGCGTTTCCACTGGATTTTCATGTTGACCAATCCTTTTGTTTTAAAACGACTCAAGTTATTCTAACACAAATCCAACAGAAACTAAAGCGAAAAGGAAAGCCTAACATCACAGAAATTAACCACAAAACACACAAAACACACAAAAAATATGTGGGGGCTTCGCGCCCCCACCCCCGTTTCATCCCCCTCTATGTGAACGGCAAATAAATGTCGCCTTTGAGGCGACCTCTTAGACGCAAAAATATGAGATAGTAGGGGTGAAAGAAATGGAGAAAATAACGGATTTTTGAGTGTTATTTCGTTGACATCTTGAGTGGTTGTGTTAAAGTATAGATGTAAGGATGGGGGTATAAAAAAGCCCTATACGGAGTACGTATAGGGAAGTCTTTCGACTGCGGCATATAGCCTTGTTGTGAAAAGACGGCTTAATTCTAGCCCATCGAGGAAATGTTTGTCAATAAGGAATTTTAATTATGAAGCGTTTAGGGCTTGATTTGGGTACGTCCTCTTTGGGGTGGGCGATTATTGATGATGAGTTAATGAATACTGCGCCTACGGGGTCTGCTGCGCCGAATCCGATTGATTGTGGTGTTGTTATTTTCCCAGAGGGTATGAACCGTGATAAATCGGATAATTTATCTTCGCCGGCAGCAACGCGTCGTATGGCACGTGCTGCGCGCCGTTTAATTTATCGTCGTAAGTTGCGTAAGTTTCACTTGCTTCGTGCGTTGATGGATGCTGGGATGTGTCCTTTGAGTGAAGCGGGGTTAAAAGCATGGAAGGATGAGGGTAAATACCCTGTGAATGATGAAGCATTTATGCTTTGGCTTCGGTCTACCAATGAAAGTAATCCCTACGCAGACCGCAATGCTGCAGCGACGGCGCCAGTGGATAAATTAGTTTTGGGACGCGCCCTTTATCATATGGCACAGCGTCGAGGATTTAAGAGTTCTAAAAAAGAGCAGTTTGAAGCTTTGAGCGCGGAAGATGTTACTGAACAGAAAGCGAAGAAGGCTTCAGAGGCTACGCAGACAAAGCAGGCGATTGATACATTAACCGCAGAGCTTGAAAAAGAGCATTTGACACTTGGGCAGTATTTTTATCGCCTTTTCCAGCAGAATGTGAAAGAAATTAATGCGGCAGGTTCTGGCGAAGTAAAGACCGAGCGTGTTCGTGGTCGTAAGACGGGACGTATTGAACACTATCAAAAAGAATTTGAACGTATTGCTGAGGTTCAAGGCCTTTCAGATGAATTGCGTGAACGTTTTGCTTCAATTCTTTTCTTCCAGCGTCCGCTTCGTATTCAACGTCATACCGTTGGGTATTGTGCACTTGAGAAAGGTCAGAATGCGCGTAAGTATCGTCGTTGCTTAAAGAGTCATCCTGATTTTGAATACTATCGTGCACTTTGTTTCTTGAACAATCTTCGCATTGGTGAAACGTTAGCTTCGGGGAAAGATCGTCTTCAGCGCAATGAAGGCCGACGTTTAACCGATGAAGAACGTCAAAAGGTGTTAGCCGCTCTTCAGCGTATGAGTTCGTGTACGATTGAAGACCTTTTGGGTAAAAAGAAGCCGTTACTTGACAAGAAGTACTACACGAATTATCGCCCGAAAGATGATGCGCCAGTGATGGAAATTCGCGCACGTCTGACGGATTTGGGCATTCCTGAAGATAAGTGGCAGATGGCATTAAATGCGGCAGTTAACTTTGATGACTTAGAAAAATTACTTGCTTGGGCACAAAAGCCAACAACTTTGGGCCTTTCTGCAGCAGATGCTCGCACATTTGTGAAGATTCGCTTCTCTACAGATCGTGCAGATTATAGTTTGCATGCTATTCGCAAGATTATCCCTTATTTAGAGCGTGGATATACCTTGCGTAAAGCGACTTTCTGTGCAAAATTGGGTGACATCATTCCGAATTATGCAGAAAAACAAGAGGCTGTCCTTCAAGGTTTGTTAGATTGTGAAGCGCGCTATGAAGCGGAAAAGGAACGTAAAAAGCAAAATCAACGCCTTAAGGTACATCCGCTTGAGGGATATCATTACAAGAATTATTTGGCTACGACTTGGGATGTTTCGGAAGAAGCATATAAACAATTGTATGTGGATATTACAGAGACGGATAAGTCTAATCCTGTGTTGCCTCCTGTGGATTTAGAGTCTATTCGTAATCCGCTCGCTTGCCGTTCGCTAACGGTTTTGCGTCGTCTCGTTAACACCCTTCGCGCAAATGGTAAAATTGATGGGGATACGAACATCTTTATTGAGTTGGCACATACGGTGAATAGTGCAAATCAGTGCCGTGCGATTGAGATGTATCAGTTAGAGCAAAAGAAGAAGCGCGAAGAGGCAGTCCTGAAACTTCAGGAAATTATTCAAGAGCACAATCTTAAGATTGCGATTAACGAAGACTCTATTTTGCGTTACATTCTTTGGCAAGAGCAGAATGGTTGTTGCGTTTATACCGGTCAATCGATTGGCTTAAAGGCAATGCTGACGGAGTGTGATATTGAACATACAATTCCGCGTTCGCGTGGCGGTACAAATGAACTTGATAACCTCACACTTTGCACCAGCCATTACAATCGCAATGTGAAGAAAGGAAAAATCCCAACGGAGTGTCCGAATGCCTCCGAAGAGTGGTATGACCCTGAAACAAAGATGACTTATCCTGCACTTGAATTAAGCACACCGATTAAGAATTGGAAAGATGAACTTCAAAAGCTTAGGAAAGAGTTGGACAAAAAGCCTAAGCGTGGGGGTGACATCTCGGCTTATAATGACGCACGTAAGCGTTGGCTTGTGAAGCAGATGAAGTGTACCTATTTGAAAAAGAAACTTAAATCATTTGAACTCTCTGCCGAAACTGTAGGTGGCGATGGCTTCATGCCACGTCAAATGGTTGACACAGGCATTATTACCACACAGGCTGTGAAATTCTTAAAGAGCCGCTATGAATATGTCTTTACGCGTAATGGCGCGGTAACCGCAGCTGCGCGTAAGGCTTGGGGAATCCAACACGAAGATGAAAAGAAGTCTCGTATTGATCATGTCCATCACGCAGTAGATGCATGTGTGATTGCGGCATTGGATACGAAAGCTTTCACGGATATTTGTTCTCAATTGGGTAAAGACGAAACCTTTACGCGTTGGAATACCGTTGTTTGTGAGCCTTATCCAGACTTTGCACAACGCGTGAATGATGCAACCGAAAGCATTTTGGTACGCCACCTTCCTACGAATCGCCAGACCAAACCGATTGATAAGCGCCGTCAACGTATCCCGTTGTCGGTTGTGAAACGCCTTAAACAAGCACAATTATCCTCTGCAAAGGCAAAAAAGACATCGACCATCCGCGGTAGTCTCCATAATGATACGATTTATGGAAAGATAAAGCTGAATGGTGAAGAAGTTGTCGTGCTCCGTAAGACAATTACAGCAGCAGGTACAGACTTTAAGAAGTGGGTGACACAAGGCAATGTCGTTGACAAAGGCGTTTGCGATGCACTACGAGCGCAAATCGCTGCTTATGAAGCGCAAGGCATTGCAGAAAAGGATTTGCCTAACCAAGTCTATAAAATGCCATCGGGTATTCCCATTAAGAAAATCCGTATTAAGGTGGCAAAACCCAAAAATCCTGATGCGATTCGTCAACAAGTCTTTGTACCCAAAGCGCCTGTTTATGGCTCAGGAAGCGACATCCTTGGATTTAATGTCTGTAAAGATGCGAAGGGTAAACTTGTCGCAGAGCAGATCTCTTTGCTTGATGAGGCAAAGTCTTTCGGAGAAGGGATGTCTTCTGTGGACAAGTGTTTCAGCATCTATCCCATGCAACTTGCTTTCGCATATGAAAAGACTCCAGAAGAATTAAAGGCGCTTTCTTCCCGAGAATTGATGAAACGATTGTATGTCGTACGTCAAGTGGAAGAAGGTCAAGTCACATTTTACTATCACCGAGAAGCGAGAAGAGCGAAATTGCTTGCTGAAGAGTTAGAGAAAAACGGAAAGTCAAAAAAAGGTGAGTCTAAATTAAACTTCATTATCCCAGAGCGGAAACTACGAGTTGCAAGAGGTGTATTCTTAGACCACATGCTTTATGAAGGGGTTCACTTTACACTTTCAATGGATGGTGAGGTAGAATGGCTCAATGATTAAACGGACGCTTTGCTTCTCAACTCCAGGAAAACTCCGTCTTCACTTGCGCCAACTTCTTTGGTGTGGTGAAGATGGAAGAGAAGCAAGTGTGCCCATCGAAGATCTTGGGATTGTCATCTTAGAGTCCCCCTTAATCACTGTCAGTATGGCGCTATTACAAGCGCTAACAGAGGCATGTGTCGCGGTTGTCCTCTGTGATGCGTCCCATCTCCCTTCAGGCTATCTCCTTCCACAAGTATCACATACCCTTGCGAGTCGCTTTTTGAGAAATCAAATTGAACTTACAGATGCTCAATCGAGGCGCTTGTGGCAACAAATTGTTATCCGTAAAATCCAAAATCAAGCGTCTGTAATTCGGACATTAAATCCGCAAAAGGCGAACGAATTATGTGAGATGGCAGAGTTTGTTAAACGAGGAGATGTCACAAATATTGAAGCGCAAGCTGCGAAACTCTATTTTACGGCTTTTCCAATTTCAGAAGATGTCTTTCATCGTTCGCGTTATGGTACCATGCCTAATGCGGCATTAAACTATGGATATGCGATTTTAAGAGCCGCAGTCGCACGATGTTTAGTAGCCTCAGGATTGAACACCACCTTAGGAATCCATCATCGTAATCAATATAACCACTTTTGCCTTGCAGATGATGTGATGGAGCCCTATCGTCCCTTTGTAGATGCAATCGTCTTAGAGCATTTAGAGGCGTTCGAGAAAGCAGAAGAACCTACGCAAGTCTCCACAAAAGGAAAGCAAATCCTCTTGCCGTTCTTGACAATGGATGTGCGAATAGGAGAATCAACGCGACCTCTTTTTAACGCCCTTCAATTAACCACAGCATCTCTCGCACGATGTATCTGTAATGAACAAAAAACGCTCGAATTACCATCATTCCCATGAGTGAAGTTGAGTTTACAGCGATTAACCATTACAAAGCAATGTGGCTTTACGCACTCTTTGATCTCCCAACAGAAACTAAACGGCAACGAAAAGCCGCTGCACAGTTTCGTAAAGGCCTCTTGCAAGATGGCTTTACAATGCTTCAATTTTCTGTGTATATTCGCCATTGTGCATCAAGAGAAAATGCAGAAGTTCACATTAAGCGCGTGAGAATGATAACACCAGAAGAGGGGCGTGTTGCGATTCTTGCGGTAACGGATAGACAATTCGATCAAATGGTCATTCTTTACGGGAAAAAAGAAAAACCTGCGCCACCTGCGCCAGTTCAACTAGAACTTTTTTAAACAAAAAAAGAAACCGATTGACTCTTTTTTGAAGAAATCAATCGGTTTCTAAGTCTTCGGTATGCTCCTTAAGATGTTATACAATAAAGACTTATGCATTCAATATTGTATCAAATCTTAAGAAGATGTCTTTTCACAACTCTCAAGCGGATTGACGTTACATCTCCAAAATTGTATCAAATCTTAAGAAGATGTCTTTTCACAACTGTACTTTACTAACATTAAGTGTCAGATTGATTGTATCAAATCTTAAGAAGATGTCTTTTCACAACTCTATATTGTTTAGTTTTGCAATCTCTTTGATTGTATCAAATCTTAAGAAGATGTCTTTTCACAACTGGCGGCCATTGAGACCTTCCGTCGTCAGAATTGTATCAAATCTTAAGAAGATGTCTTTTCACAACAACCTTCTTCAAGAATAGATTTAGAAACTTATTGTATCAAATCTTAAGAAGATGTCTTTTCACAACTGAAGAAGCGTATTCTTATGTTTGTTCTCAATTGTATCAAATCTTAAGAAGATGTCTTTTCACAACTCCTTTAGTCTATTCAACTGTTCAACGAGAATTGTATCAAATCTTAAGAAGATGTCTTTTCACAACACTTTGAACATTATCAATGTTTCGCAGACTATTGTATCAAATCTTAAGAAGATGTCTTTTCACAACTTCCGTTTAGCTGCGCTTTTCCTCTCTTCCATTGTATCAAATCTTAAGAAGATGTCTTTTCACAACACGAAAACCCAGAAGCAATCTTTTAAAGAATTGTATCAAATCTTAAGAAGATGTCTTTTCACAACTCCGAACGGGAAAAAATGGTTTCAATCGTAATTGTATCAAATCTTAAGAAGATGTCTTTTCACAACCGTTATTTCAGCACTTTCTCGCGGTTTTGAATTGTATCAAATCTTAAGAAGATGTCTTTTCACAACTTTTAGTTCACAAACAGGAACATTAAAAGGATTGTATCAAATCTTAAGAAGATGTCTTTTCACAACCTATCTGCCTTTCCCTGGGTCTAGTTATGAATTGTATCAAATCTTAAGAAGATGTCTTTTCACAACTATAACTGGTATGCTGCTTGGTGCGGTGTCATTGTATCAAATCTTAAGAAGATGTCTTTTCACAACCTAAAACCCAGAAGCAATCTTTTAAAGAGAATTGTATCAAATCTTAAGAAGATGTCTTTTCACAACTGCAGTATCGCGTGCCGATGCTGGAGGCGGATTGTATCAAATCTTAAGAAGATGTCTTTTCACAACACCGCCCGAAGCAGTAATCGAAGCTAGTGCATTGTATCAAATCTTAAGAAGATGTCTTTTCACAACTGCGCTTGTAGCCATTGGTGGGATCAGCCAATTGTATCAAATCTTAAGAAGATGTCTTTTCACAACCACCGGCTCAAGATTGCGCGTGCTTTAGGGATTGTATCAAATCTTAAGAAGATGTCTTTTCACAACCTCCGGTGGCCCCATCTACCGCCTCGCCATATTGTATCAAATCTTAAGAAGATGTCTTTTCACAACATACCGACGTTGATTTCAATCAGTGTCCGGATTGTATCAAATCTTAAGAAGATGTCTTTTCACAACAATTGATGAATGTTGATATTTCAGATATTAATTGTATCAAATCTTAAGAAGATGTCTTTTCACAACAATCAGTTGGTATACAGGTTCTGGAATCGCATTGTATCAAATCTTAAGAAGATGTCTTTTCACAACAAAATATACTCGCAATACACAAAAGACCCTATTGTATCAAATCTTAAGAAGATGTCTTTTCACAACTATCATGGCGACAATTAAAACAACAATAGCATTGTATCAAATCTTAAGAAGATGTCTTTTCACAACTACTGACGCGTTTAATTATATTTGTTCACAATTGTATCAAATCTTAAGAAGATGTCTTTTCACAACCAACGCATCTCTTGATGTGTCTGTCGCCCCTTTGGGGCTGGAAAAGCGCGAGCGCAAGATGACGAGAAATGGAGATGTGCCCATTTCGAGCAGCGTGCAAGATTCGTGCGACTCGTGGAAATCCCTCGTCGTCCTGCGGAGCACCTTTTTGTGTGTTTTGTGTTTTTTGTGGTTAGTTTCTGTGCCGTCAGGCACTCGTATCCTGTGGTTTATTTCCTCACGTGCTGCGCGTGGCGCTTGTTTGGGGGTGTTGGGTGCTGCCATTTGCGTCTTTGAAAAAGATATGCTATAATTGGTCACCGTTTTGCGTCATTGTAGACGCGTCAATCCTCCAACGTAAGGAAGTAGCTATGCCAAATACCATTTTGATTGGTTCGCAATGGGGCGATGAGGGCAAGGGTAAGATTATTGACGTTTTGACCGCACAGGCCGATATGATTGTGCGTTATCAGGGCGGTTCTAATGCTGGTCACACGGTGATTGCTGAGGGTGAAAAGCGCGTGTTGCGTTTGGTGCCGTCGGGTATCTTGCATGATGGCAAGGTGTGTGTGATTGGTAATGGTGTGGTGATGAATCCGTTGGACTTGATTGATGAAATCGAGATGCTCCGCAGCACGGGTATTGAGTGCAAGGGGCGCCTTTTCATCTCCACGCGTACGCAGATGGTGATGTTGTATCACCGCGCTTTGGATAAGGCTGATGAAGCTGCACGTCCGGTGGGTAAGAAGATTGGTACGACGGGTCGTGGCATTGGTCCGGCTTATGCGGCTAAGGTTTCTCGTACGGGTTTGCGCTGCGGTGATATGTTGATCCCCGAATTCCCTGAATTGGTGCGCGAACAGGTGTTGGAAACGAATGTGAAGTTGGCCCAGCTCAATGCGGATCCTTTGGATGCTGATGAGATGGTGAAGACTTACATTGAAGCTGCTGAAAAGCTTCGTCCGTACATCATCGACACGATTCCTTTGATTCATAAGGCCGATCGTGCAGGTCAGTCGATTCTTTTGGAAGGTGCTCAGGGCACGATGTTGGACATCGACTTTGGTACGTATCCCTTCGTGACGAGCTCGAACCCCACTTCTGGCGGTGCTTGCATTGGTTCGGGTTTGAGCCCGCGCCGCATTGACCGTGTGGTGGGCGTGATTAAGGCTTACACGACGCGTGTGGGCGAAGGTCCGTTCCCGACGGAAGATTTCGGTGAAGTGGGTAAGACGCTCGCTGAACGCGGCCATGAATTTGGTGCAGTGACGGGCCGTCCGCGCCGTTGCGGTTGGTTTGACGCTGTGGTGGCACGTTATGCTCAGATGGTCAATGGCGTTGACTTCTGGACGATGACGAAGCTTGACGTGATGGATACGCTTCCTGAAATCAAGATTTGCGTGGCGTATGAACTCGATGGTAAGCGCATTGAGGATATGCCTGCATCTGCTGCTGAATTGGCACGTTGCAAGCCGATTTACGAAACGATGCCGGGGTGGTTGGAAGAAACTTCCAATGTGACCTCGATGGATCAGCTTCCGCTCAAGGCGAAGGCTTATGTGGATCGTTTGATTGAACTCTCTGGTGGCCGTTTGGGCATTCTCTCTGTGGGCCCGGCGCGTGAATCGACCATTCGCGTGGGCATCTAATGGAGCATTTAGCGATCATTATGGACGGAAATGGCCGTTGGGCGAAAGCCCGCGGCCTTCCGCGTTCTGAAGGGCATCGTGCGGGGGGTGAAACGGTCCGTCGCGTCTTGGGCTTTTGCAAAGAGGCTGGGATTCGTTATCTCACGTTGTATGCGTTTTCGGTGGAGAATTGGAAGCGCCCGAAGGAAGAGGTTGAGGCTTTGATGAGCCTGCTCGTCGCTTATTTGGCGGGCGAGGAGTCAATGCTGCACGAACATCAGGTGCGGTTGCGCGTGATGGGGCAGAAGGAAGATTTGCCCGAAAAGGTGCAGGCGGCGATTGCGCATGTGGAGGCTGCAACGGCGCACTATGAGCGTCAGTTGATTCTCTGCCTGAGTTATGGCGGACGCACGGAAATCGTTTCTGCAGCAAAGCGTTTGGCAACGTTGGCCGCGGCGGGTGAATTGGACCCTGCTACGATTGATGAGGCGGCGTTTAAGCGTCAGCTCTATTTGCCAGATGTGCCTGATCCTGACTTGATTGTGCGCACGAGCGGTGAGATGCGGTTGAGCAATTTCTTGCTCTGGCAGGCGAGTTACGCAGAGTTTTATATAACGCCGGTCTTGTGGCCTGATTTTGGCCAGGCAGACTTTGATGCGGCTTTGGCTGCGTTTGGGCAACGCGAACGCCGTTATGGTGGGCTCTAATCCGCGTTTTGGCGTGCGTCTTCTGCATTGGATAAAGACTTTCATGCGCAGTGCGTGAAAGTCTTTATTATTTATGTAGGATTTGGTTGTTGTTTTTGATATACTACAAGAAAGCCTTGATTCAAGGAGTTGTTATGGCAGATAAACATTCGTTAGCATTTTTGAAAGAGCTTGTGGCTTGCCACACGCCCAGTGGCTTTGAACAAGATGGCCAACGCATTATGGCGCGTTATCTGAAGCAGTCTGGGGTGGAGTGTGCATTTGATGTGCACGGTAATCTGCATGCGGTATTGAATGAAAGCGCGCCTGTGAAGGTGATGTTAGAGGCGCACTGTGACGAAATCGGCTTCTTGGTCTCTTACATTGACAACAACGGCTTTTTGTGGTTGATCCCCAATGGCGGTGTCACGGCGCAGACGATTTTGGGCGAACGCGTGGTAATTCAGGGTAAGAATGGCCCTGTGTATGGCGTCTTTGGTGTGCGTCCACCCCATTTGATGTCGGCTGCAGAGCGTGAGAAGGTCGCACCGAAAGAGGTGACCGATTTGCCCGTGGATATTGGCGCTTCCTCGCGTGAAGAGGCTGAAGCCCTTGTGGCGCTCGGCGCTCCGGCGGTGGTGGATGCAGGGTGGATCGCACTCGCTGGCAATAAAGTAGCTTGCCGTGGCTTTGATAATCGCGTGGGGGCTTACATCGTGGCCGAAACGATGCGCCGTTTGGCAGAGCAACCCCTTGCGCCCTTGAATGTGGCGTTGCACTTGGTCGGCAGTGTCCAGGAAGAATTGGGCTTGATTGGCGGTTCAAATGCGGCTCAATTGGTCAAGCCTGATATCGGCATTTGCGTGGATGTGGGCTTTGCAACCGATGCCCATCCGGCGGATTGTCACAAGATGGGCGATGTGAAGTTGGGCAGTGGTCCCATCATCGGCACAGGGCCTTTTTACAACAACAAACTGCGTCAGGCTTTAGTGGATACGGCGAAGGTCGAAGAAATCCCGCTCCAGGTGCAGGTGCGTTCGCGTGCGTCGGGAAATAATGCCTATGCAATGCGTATGGCAGGGGGAAATACCGCTGTGGCATTGGTGGCAATTCCGTTGCGCTATATGCATAGCCCTGTTGAAACGCTTGACTTAGACGATGTGGAGCGCGCGGTGCGTGTGCTCTGCGCCTTCTTAGGAAGTTTGCCAGCAAATCCTGACTTGACGCCAACCTTGTAATCATTTTTGAGTGTATTTGAGAGAACTTATTCAGCAAAGAGGAGTGAACCATGGCTGTGAATCCTGAAACATTACCTGATATCACTAAGGACCCGCGTGCGGTATTGGCTATTAAGGCCGCTTTGAAAGAAGATATCGGCTCTGGCGATGCGACGACGCTTGCTTTGGTAGGCCCAGACATTTTGGCTACTGGTGAAATCCAAGCCCGCGAAGAATGCTGCGTGGCAGGGTTGAATGTGGCGCTTTACATCTTGCAGTTGTTGGACCCCACACTCTCTTACGAAATTTTGATCCCGAATGGCGCAATCGCTCCGAAGGGAAGTGTGCTCGCACGCTTTACGGGTCGTGCTCGCGCTATTCTTACGGCAGAACGCACTGCGCTCAACTTCATTCAGCGCATGTGTGGCACCGCGACCTTGACCCATCAGTTTGTGGAAGCAGTGAAGCCGCACAACTGCATGGTGCTTGATACGCGTAAGACGACGCCCTGTTTGCGCGTCTTTGAAAAGTTTGCAGTGCGTTGCGGAGGGGGTACGAACCATCGTTTCGGCCTCTATGATCGCGTGTTGATGAAGGATAACCATCGTCACCTCTGGGCCGGTGGTGACCCGAATCGTTTGGATCTCGCAGTGGAAGCTGCGCGTAAGGCTTATCCCTTGCTCGCGGTGGAAATCGAAGTCGAAAGCATCGAAGAATTGAAGTCGGCTTTGAAGGCAGAACCCGAATGGATTATGCTCGATAACATGTCCTGTGATATGATGCGCGAATGCGTGGAAATCACCCGCGCAACCACCTCTGTAACGAAGTTGGAAGCTTCTGGTGGTATCAATCTCAAGACGGCAAATGCGATCGCAGCCACCGGTGTGGACGCTTTGAGCGTGGGTGCTTTGACGCACTCTGCACCGAGTACAGACTTGGCCCTTGAATGGAGCGTTATCTAATGCGCTTGGTGTGCATTGATATCGGCAATACCTCCGCCACATTAGGCCTCTATGAAAATGGCACCATCTCGCGCGTCTCTCGCGTGGATGGTGGCATTCGTAAGAACCCTGAAGCGTGTTCGGATATGGTGCGTTTGATCGCTGATGGCGGTGTGGAAGGCGTTTCAATCGCCTCCGTCGTGCCTGAAGTTAATCATAAATGGCGTCATCTGATTCGCGAAACATTGGGATGCACCCCGCGTTTTGTCACCTTTGAGAGTCCGCTTGGGTTTACCGTTGATTACCCACGCCCTGAACGCATCGGTGCAGACCGTTTGGCAGACGCTGCGGGCGGTTTGGCGCGTTATGGCGCACCCCTGATTGTGGTGGACTTCGGAACTGCGCTCAATTTTGAAGTTATTGATGATCGCCCAGCCTATGTGGGCGGTGTGATTACCCCTGGTTTGCCATTGATGACCAGTTATCTGCACGAAAAGACGGCACTTTTGCCAAAGGTTGAACTCGGGACTCAGGTGACGCCTGTCGTGGGAAAATCGACCGAGGAGGCTATTGCCCTTGGCGCACAGGTCGGCTATCGTGGCATTGTGCGTGAATTGATTACCCATTTACAACGTCCTTTCAATGGAAAGGCTCACGTGGTGGCAACGGGTGGTTATGCCGGGTGGGTGCTTGAAGGAAGTGACCTTGAGATCACCATTGACCCAACGCTAACGCTCTTTGGCTTAGGCAAAATCTTTGAAAATGGCGGAACAGACTAATGACCGTTTTCTCACTCCTTCATGCCTTCTTACTCTTCTTTAACGTCATTGTGTTGGTGCGCATTATGATGCCTGCGCGCTATGTGTTGTTAAATCCCTATGCGGCTACGCTGGACAACCTCCTTGCGCGTCTTTTGACGGCGATTCGTCCTGCCTTTCAGATGTCCGCTAAGCCCCTCTGCGGCCTTCTCTTGGCGCTTTCGCTCTGCGCAGACGCAGTGATGCTCTCACGGATGAACATCAATGCAATGGCCGCGAGTTCCTTTATTCTCTATGCACTTCCTGTGGGTACCTTTAAGCAGTGGTTGTTCATCGCAGTGCTGACCTTCTTCCGTCATCTCTTGACGATTTTTGCAGCGACCTTGGTCTTTCAGTTGTGGCATCGCTCTAAGACGCTGCCAGGGTATTCGGGCGATTTGCTTCGTTTGGCGACGTACCCGCTGGCACGGTTTCCGCTTGCAGCACAGTGGGCCCTTCTGATTGTGGGGAACCTGTTATTGGCAGCGTTAGTGATGGTCAATGCCGAAAGCGTGAGTTATCCCTTCGAGGCCTTAAAGTCTACCCCTGGTATGATTGGCGAATTGGCGAGCCGCTCTCAACTCTCCGCACTTGTGCCTGGCGCTCGTCTTGCGGTTACGACAGGACTCTTCATTTTGGATGTCTTCTCAGAACTCCATGGTTTTACGACCACGCTCATTCTCTTTGCAATTCTCAGCTTAATTACGCGCAATCAATCCCTCGCATACTTCATCAAGGACCTCTGGCGCCTCTTCCGTGGGCCCTTGCCAGAATTCCGTGTGGGTATGCTTTATCTGACGCCAGTGCTCATTCTGCTTGTTCTTGCAGTCGTGGGGTCAATGTTGCCCGCAATCTTCCTTACGCTTGTGGAAAGCATCGCTAAGGTAGGGGGATGGTATGTGGTGTAACGCCTGGAAAGACGGCTGCACAATTACCCTCAAAGTGACGCCTAAAGCCTCGCGAAATGCGGTCTTAGGCGTAGAAGAAACCTGGCTTCGCGTTGCCCTTACCGCGCCCCCTGTTGATGGCAAAGCTAATGAAGCTGCGCGCCGCTTTCTTGCAGAGACGCTCTCCGTTTCTCGCGGGAGTGTGACATTGCTCACAGGGCAAACGGCGCGCTTGAAACGCTTTGCCATCTCTGGCATTTCTCCCGAAACCGCAAGACAACGTCTTGTGCCGTAACGGTCACTCAATCACAATTCTCAAGGCCCCAGCTATCGCCAGAACGCAGGTGATGGAAATGGTGTTTCGTGGGTGCGGAAGAGGTTGCGGTTTGCTATACTAATGTTGGATGCGCGGAATCGCGCGTGAATGAGGATTTTTGACTATGGTACGTGGTGTTTCGCTTTTAAGTGGTGGCCTCGATTCAATGTTGGCGATTTGTATGCTTCGCGAACAGGGAATTGAGATGGAAGGCATTGTCTTTAAAAGTCCCTTTTTTGGAGTGGCTGGCGCTGAAAAGGCCGCGAAGCAACTCGGTGTGAAGTTGCACATTCTTGATTTTTCGGATGACATTTTGTCTTTGGTGAAGCATCCGCCGCATGGATTTGGTGGAGCGATGAATCCGTGCATTGACTGTCATGCCGCGATGATTCGTCGTGCGGGTGAGTTTATGCGCGCTGGCGGGTATGATTTTGTCTCTACGGGTGAGGTTTTAAATCAACGCCCCATGTCGCAGAATCGTCGTAGTCTTGAAACGGTGGCAGAAACATCGGGTTTGAAGGGACTGTTATTGCGTCCGTTATCCGCGCAACTCTTAGATCCCACAACGCCTGAATTGGATGGGCGTATTGACCGCACGCGTCTGGGCGCAATTTCGGGTCGTAATCGCCAACCCCAAATGGAGTTGGTGAAGCGTTATGGTTTGACGGACTATCCATCGCCAGCAGGTGGGTGTCTTTTGACAGAAAAGGGCTTTTGCCGTAAGTTGCGCGATCTCTTTGACCATACCGAGGGGATTCCTGCGGTGGAGGATGTGGAGTTGCTCAAATTCTCGCGTCAGTTCCGTTTGCCAGATGGTGGCCGCATTATTGTGGGGCGTAATCGCTTGGATAACCTCGCTTTGAAGGCCTTGCGCAAACAGGGAAAGACGATTTTGCATACGGTGAATATTCCTGGGCCGACGGCGGCAGTCTTAGGGGATATTCCAGAAAGCGATCTCTATCGCGCCGCGTCAATTATTGCCGACTATGGTGATAAGGGAACGTTGACCGACATTATTGTGAAGGTGATTACGCCTGAAGCAACGCGTGAGATTACGGTGCAGCCGTTGCCGCGCGATACGTATCAACCCTGGATGCTGTAATTCATTTTAATACGGAGGATAGAACATGAAGACGATGGTACGCAATACTTTGATGGCTACGCTTGGCTTCTGCGTGACAGCATGCGCTGTGGCTCAGACGAAGTTTGTGGCTGCAGATTATGGCATTGCGCCTGGAAAGGCGTTTAAGGCGGCCGATGTGGAGCGTCTCCTTGCCGATGTGAAGGCGGCAAAGGGCGCTAAAAAGTTGGTATTTGAAGCCGGTACGTATGATGTAGGTGCAGAGCAGTGCCAAACGCGTACGTGGTTTATCTCAAATCATGACCAGGTGAATCCGCGTAAAGTCTTCTTGCCGCTTGAAGGGCAGACGGATCTCGAGGTGGAGGGAAATGGCGCATTCTTCAATTTGAAGGGGCGTATTATTCCTGTGGGGATTTGGGACTCGAAGCAGGTCTGCGTCAAGGATGTGACGGTGGATTATGAAATCCCGATGATTACGCAGGTGAACTTCACGGCGGTGGATGCTGCTGCAAAGACGGTGACCTTCCGCCCGATTAAAGGGACGCAGACAGAACTTGTTAATGGTCGCCTTTACTTCAAGGGTTACGATTTCGTGAACTCTCCAGGTGGCGGTATTTTGTTTGAAGCCGATGGACGCATCGCCTACCGCACGAGTGACTGCGGCTTTAACCTTGGGAATGTGACTGCAAATGCAGATGGCACCTTCACGGCGGCACATTGCGCAAATGGCGCCTTTAAGGTCGGGCAGAATATGGCGTTGCGCGCGTGGGATCGTCCTGCGCCTGGCTTCGTGGTGTCGGACTCTGAAGATGTGAAATTGTTATCGATTACGATGCATTACGCTGATGGTATGGGATTGCTCTGCCAGAGTACGAAGAATATTGTGGTCAATCAGTACAATGTGGTTCCGAACAAGGCAAAGGGCCGCGTCTTCTCGACACAGGCAGATGCGACGCACTTCTCGGGATGCTGGGGACATATTTTCTCGCTCGACAGTGTTTATCAAGGCATGATGGATGACGCAATTAATGTGCACGGCACCTATTTGCGCGTTCAGAAGCGTATCGATGATAAGACGCTTGAGTGCGCTTACATGCATCCGCAGGCTTATGGTTTCTCCTGGGGTAAGCCGGGTGAAAAGGTGATTTTCATCAAGTCGCGTGAAATGGCGATGATGTATGACACCGAGAATATTTTGGAAGACATTACGCCGATTGACCAACCGACCATCGTAGGTGCAAAGGTCTTCCGTTTGACCTTTAAGAATGCGCTTCCTGAGGCCGTGGATCCGACGAAGGTGGCGATTGGCATTGAAAACCTCACTCGCACGCCTTCGGTGAGCTTTGTCGCTAATGTCGTGATGGATAACCGTGCCCGTGGCGCCCTCTTCTCTACGCCTCAGACGGTGGTCTGCACCAACAACATCTTTGACCACATCTCTGGTAGCGGCATCTTGCTCTGCGGCGACTGCAATGGTTGGTACGAAACGGGCGCTTGCACCGATGTGCTCATTGCTGAAAACACCTTCGTGAATGCGTTGACTTCGCCCTTCCAATTCACCGAAGCAGTCATCTCGATCTGCCCTGAAATCCCTGAGATTAAGGAAGATTCGCCGTATTTGCATCGTAATATCACGATTAAGGACAACGTCTTTGCAGCGTTTGACAAGCCGCTCGTCTTTGCCAAGAGTGTGGATGGTTTGGTCATCAAGGACAATGTCTTTGTGAAAACCGACACCTATGCGCCCTATCACTGGCATAAGGAATGGTTGACGCTTCGCCACTGCAAAAATGTGGATGCAGACGCACCGCGTGGTTGGAACGAATAAGCGGGTAGGGCAACGGCATGAAGTTTTTGATTACGGCAGGCCCTACGCGCGAACCGCTTGATCCAGTGCGTTTTATCTCGAATCGCTCCACGGGGAAGATGGGCTTTGCCCTCGCGCAAGCTGCCGCAGAAGCTGGTCACGAGGTGACGCTTATCGCGGGCCCCGTGACGCTTCCCACGCCTGAAAAGGTGACGCGCGTAGATGTGGAAACTGCGCTCCAGATGTTGGACGCTGTTGAAACTCACCTGCCTGCAGCGGAGGTTTATATCTCTTGCGCAGCAGTCGCGGATTGGCGTCCTGCAAATTACTCGCCTGTAAAGTTGAAGAAGGCTGGCATGGACGGCATGATTCAACTTGTGCGCAATCCTGACATTTTGAAGACGATTCGCCCCTTAAAAGGCGACAAAATCTTCGTTGGGTTTGCTGCTGAAACAGGCGTGCCTGATGCGGAAGCTACACGTAAACTGAATGAAAAAGGGCTTGATTTCATTGTTGCGAATGATGTCACTGCGCCAGGAGCAGGCTTTGCCACAGATACTAATCGTGTGACCTTGCTCTTTCCTGATGGTTCGCGAGAAGAACTTCCGTTGGATTCAAAACTCGCCATTGCCAAACAAATCATTGCGCGCATTGCACGCTAAGGTTTGCGAAAGTTAAATAAAAAGAGGACGCACAATCGTGGCGTCCTCTTTTTTATCCACATGTTAAATGGAAATGTGAGCTGATTAAGCTTCAAAATCAAGGCAGAGACGCACCTCAGTGTAAGGGCGTACATCGCGATCAGCCACTTCTACATGTGCTGGGTGTGTCGCGTAAGCCTTCAGCGCCGCTTCGTCCACAAAGGTGGAGTCTAACATCACATCGGCGTTAGAAGAGGGGAGACCTTGCGTCTGGACTTTAATCTCAACAAGACCTGGAATGATCCCTTGTAAGCCTTCAAGGCCTGCTTTAATGCCAGCTTTGACCGTTTCGGGAGCAGAAAGATCGCCCTTTAACTTCCAGAGAATGATGTGCTTAACCATCTTTTTAAATCCTTTTGGGTTGGGTTTAAGTGAGTACGCGCAGAATGTTACTCGTTTTCACTACGGAGGCGTAAAGTAATGAAAATATTATAATACAGCGCGTTCTCAAAAAAGCCAAGTAAGGAAGAAATATTTAATCTTTTTGTATCGCGTAAAATCAGGGTGCAAACAGTTAAAATGTGGTACACTATATGTGATAATGTTTTAATGGTTTAACCAGAGTCACAAGAAAGGATATTGCGATGGCAAATCTTGTGGAGCGAAAAGATTGGGAAAAACCCGACGTGCGATGCTTGAGTAAGGGTCGCGCTGGGAATGCCAGAGTCTACCTGCTTGAAGCGGCGGGTAAGAAAATTGTAATTAAAGACTTCCGTAAGAGCCCATGGTGGATTCGTTGGACATGGGGACGTTGGATGGCAGGACACGAATATCGATTGATGAAGTGTCTTGATGGTCTGAAAGGTGTGCCGCAAAATGTCTTTCGTGTAGATGCCTATTCCTTTGGGATGGATTTCTTAGAAGGTATGACCTTTGGTGACTACAATCAGACGAATGCGTATGTTTTCCGTGGCGAGCTTCCTCCAGAAGCGCAGTTGCCGCATTTGTCGTTGTACTATTTCCGTGATTTGGAACGCCTCGTGTGTGCGATGCATCGCCGCCGTGTCACGCATTTGGATACGCGTAATGCGAAGAATGTGCTTATTTTGCCAGGCGAAAAGCCGGCATTGATTGACTTCCAGTCGGGCGTCTATTTGCGTAAGTGGTATCCGCGTTGGTTCCGCAAGATTTTGTTGCTCGCAGATTTGTCTTCAATTTATAAGCACTATTATCATCACTGCTTTGATGTCGACGGCAATCTCAATGAAGGGCCTGGCGCTTTTCCTGAAAATCGTGCACGTCTCTTTATGGCGCATTTGCGTCTGCGCAGCTTGTGGATGTTGAAGGGGTATAGCTTCTTGAACAAACGCAAAAAGAAGGCTTACGAACGCTTCTTCTTAGAACGCTTTGGCCACTTGCAGCAGAAGAAGAGGAGGTCGTAAGATGCTTTCCATCTATCAATGGGTTAATGGTAGCTTGCGCGAGGTGGTGACGCCTGATGGTCCCTGCTGGATTAACTTAGCAGATCCCTCAACGGAAGAAATCTTGCGCGTGCAGACGCTTACGGGTGTTTCGCGAGAATTCCTCTCTGACCCGCTCGACCGAGACGAACGTCCGCGTATGGATGTTGATGATGATGGCACTGTTCTCATCGTTGTACACATTCCGTACCATGAACCCGATGAAAACTTGCATCCGTTCAACACCCTACCGCTTGGTGTGGTGCACACGTCCAATGCTGTGATTACGGTCTGTAACCGTTCGACGCCGATTGCGGCCTCCTTCTTGGATCAGATTCGCCGCGTTTGCCCGCCAGAACAGAAATTCCGCTTTACCTTCCACCTCTTGTGGCATGCTGCAATTCTTTACTTGCGCTATTTGCGCGATATCCGTCAGCGTGCAGATATGGTGGAACAGGAACTTCACGAGTCCATTTCAAATGAAGGCTTGATGCGCCTTTTGAATATTGAAAAGTCGCTCGTTTACTTCACGACCTCGTTGAAGGCTGACGATATCTTGTTGAGCCGTATTCGTACGACGCGTCAACTTGAAATTGACGAAGATGATTTAGACGTTCTTGAAGATGTGCGCATTGAATATCAGCAAGCCTTGGAAATGGCAAGCATTCATAGCAACATTTTGACAGGTACGTTGGATGCCTTCGCTTCAATTATCAGCAACAACCTCAACAATGTCATGAAGTTCTTGACCTCCATGACGATTGTGTTGACAGTGCCGATGTTGATTGCTTCAATTTTCGGCATGAATACGTGGTTGCCCTTTGCCAATGCTGAACATTGGGGGGCGCTCGGCTTCTGCGTCATTATGGGTATTGCTGTTTTGCTCATTGTCGTGACGGTCTTCTTCTTCGCGAGACGGCGATTCTTCTAATGCGGAGAAGTTTCTCGCATGCAGCACCTTGAGCCATTCAAACGACTCGCCTCTCAGTATGAAACGCTGAGGGGCGCGTCTGCTCAAGCGCTCGAAGAGGGTGAGGGAGGGGAGGTCCTCGGAAATGAGTATTCCCTTCAACAACTGTGGCATCATCAAGCCTTTGAAAACCGCGTCTTACATTTAACCGATGGCTCTGCGCTTGAAGTGGTTGAACCGGGCCGTTGGAATCATGCAGAAGGCCCTGATTTTAAAGATGCCATTCTCATTATTGCAGGGGAACTCCGTCGCGGAGACATTGAACTTCATGTGCGCCCCTCGGATTGGGATGCACACGGCCATGCCACAGACCCCGCGTATGGCAATCTCATTTTGCACGTGACGTGGTATGAGAAGCCCCTCGCAAAGACCCTTTTCCCGCAAGTGCCCTCTCTTTCGCTTGCGCAGAATTTTCCTGAATACGAAGTTTTTACAGAATTGCATCGTGGTCTCTCTGCTGATGCGAATGGCATGACACATCCATGCCTCGCGCACTTTCAAAAGGATGCGATTGCGTTTGACCGTCTCTTGTGTTCGGCAGGTTACTACCGTTTGATGGCGAAGACAAATCGCTTCATTGAAAGTCTTCAAGCCGAAGATGCGACTCAAGTATTCTATGAAAATTTGATGGCGACAATGGGGTATAGTCGTAACGCTGAACCCTTCCGTCGATTGGCAAAAGAATACCCCTTATCGCTCTTGGCGCCCTTTTCAACGAAGCGTCGTTTTGCGATTCTTGCGCGCGTGGCAGGGTTGCTCTCTGAAAACCATCGTGAATTATGGGATTTGTGGTGGAATAGTGGCATTCGACCTCCGATGGAACCCTTCATCTGGAATTTTAAAGGGTTGCGTCCGCAAAATCACCCTTTTAGACGATTAGCGGGTGCATTAGGGATCCTGCAACACCTTTCAACGTTGTTGGAACTGCCCTTTACGGAATTGCCGACTGCCATATTAGCGGCTTCAGAGGTCTTGCGCGCAGAAATTGGCTCGAAGACTGCTTTGGTGGGGCTCAAGCGCGCCACGGTGGTGATGATTAACCTCTTTGTGCCCTATCGCCTTGCATTAGGCGCGCTTTCAGAACGTCAATTGCAAGCCTTGCCAGGAGAGGATATTTCAATGCCGATGCGAGAAACCTGGCTGCGTCTGACAGGGAAACGTACTGGAGTGCCTAAAGATGGTTTGCGCCAACAAGGTCTTTTACAGATTTACGCTGATTTTTGTCATAACCCGCGCATTGTTTGTGCAACATGTCCCTTGTTGAAGAAGATGTGATTGCGGGAATGGATGTTTTAATGGATGGAGTGAATATGGAAAACGCACTATACCTCATCTCAGTGGCAGGCCCAAATGCGGGGAAGAAGTTCGCTGTTTCAACAGCTGGCGCGACGTTGGGTCGTTCAAGAACTTCAACGATTTGTTTGGAAGACTCCGCTTTGTCGCGTCAACATTGTCAAATTACCTTTTCTCCCACTCCGCAGGTGGCCGACTTGGACTCCTCAAATGGCACGCTTTTAAATGGTACGCCGTTGACCAATGTGCCCACACCGCTTGCGAATGGTGATGTTCTTTCAATGGGTGAATGGATTTTCCGCGTTGAAATCGTAGCGCCCGTATCGCAAGTGCAACCTGTATCCGTTGAACCTAAGCCGGCTGCCGCACCTGTTACAGAAGCAACGCCCCCAATTACGCTCTTTGGGGAAGAACAACCGTCAGCATCTGCCTCAGCACCAACGCAGGTGGAGAAGCCTCAAACACTCTTTGATCACAGTGATGAAGAGAAGCCGCTTCCCTCTGGCGGATTTAACATTAAGCGTTTAATTCTTCCAATTGTGGCCGTGGTGACCTTGGCCCTCGGCGTAACGTTCCTTGTGATGGGGACAGGCGAAGAGGAGAGTGCAACGCGTCAAGTTCGTAATTTGCCACCAACTACGCGTCAGGTGGAATTTTCGTATGAACGTTTTGTAACGGATGCACGCCATCTTTTCCGTTATACATTGTCCTATGACGCACCTACAAATGTGCTCTTCTTGGAGGTGAATGACTTAGGGGATGCGGATCGTAGTTTCACAAAGAAATTAGAACTTCCCAAGGACGCGAAAGATCTTTTGACGAAAATGATTTTAGAGATGGAACTCGATAAAATCGGTGAAATCTTCCGCGAACAGAGTGAGGATGGTATTTCGGTAGAGCGTCGCACAGTCACCATTGTGCGGGGGTCAGATGTGTGGACGCGTACCGCTGAAAATGTGAAGAATCTGAATACAAAGCACGTCGCATTTAGCAAGGTGTGCGATCAATTAGAAACCTTCGCAAAGAACGAATTGAAGGTCTGGGCGGCCGAGTATTCCATTGATGAACTCGCGAAAATGGCTGCTGAACAATTGGAAGTCGCCAAACGTTATTGGGAACAACGTGACTTGGGCGATGAAAAGCTTTGGTTTGCAATTGTGGCATATCGAAAGGGAATCTCGGCATTAGACACCTTAAATCCGAAGCCTGCGATGATTACGGAGCTCTCGGATGGCTTGTTTGAAGCGGAAGCCCTCTTGGCAAAGCGTTATGAAGATAGCCTCTTCCAGGTTGAACAAGCAATGAATACCCAACAGTATGAAGTGGCGATGCAACATCTTCAGAAGATTTTGCGAATGATTCCAGATCGCGATGATTCGCGTCATGGTCAAGCCTCTGAAAAATTGTTGATGGTAGAACGTCGCCGTGGTATGAAAGGAGGACGTTAAAAGATGAAAACGATGAAACAAATGGTTCTCTTGTTGGTGGCTTTTTGCATGGGTTCTCTTTCGCTCTTGCAGGCGCAGGAGGTGATGGAGGCAACGGTGCGTGTCACGGTTGAACCCGCAGCAACGCTTGCCGTGAATCACAAGATTATTTCGGAAGGCACCTCTTTCCAATTGACGTTGCCCCCAGATAAACCCGCCTTGTTGCGTCTCTCTGCACCAGGATACAAAACGGAGTATCGTTCTTTGTTGCCTTTCGCTGGAGAACGTCGCTATGAGTCGTTTAAATTGCAACGCGCCGAGATCCCGGTGTTGTTTAGAAGTAATTCGCCCGCAAAGGTGCTCTGCGATGGTCAGGAACTCGGAACAACGCCCTTCCATTACATGTTCTCCGAACCGAAGGCTTACCGCATCGTCTTCCGTTCGGAAGGTTTTGACGATCATGTTGTGCGTCTAAATCTTGCAGATGGTCGCCCGCAAGTGATGGACGCGACCTTAAAGGCTGACGCCGCCACTTTGGTGGTGGAATCCACCCCTTCTGGTGCAGCGATTCAAGTCAATGGCGTGCCTCGTGGTGTGACGCCTGCCACCTTTGAACGATTGAGAGAGGGATTGCATACCGTTACCTTGCGTATGACGGGGTATCATTCTTTTGAACAGGCGATAGACTTGGAAGCTGGTAAAAAGATAACGATTAACCCCACATTGAAACGTTTGTCTGCAGCATTGAGCCTTACGAGTTCACCATCGAGTGCAACGGTCTATGTAAATGGTGTTCAGCGCGGTCAAACGCCGTTAACGGTGAATGATTTGGCAGAAGGGACCTATTCGATTCGTTTTGAAAAGGCTGGGTATGAACCCGTTGTGCATGGCACAATGGTACGCGCAGGCGAAACCATGAGTTTAAAAGGTGAACTCACACTCTCCACGGGTGAAGTAAAAGTGCAGACGCAGCCTAGTAAAGTGCAGGTCTTTTTGGGAGGGAAATGTATTTTAACAACATCTCCTGAATCAAAGGATTCCTTTACCTCTGCAGAGGCGACATTGAAGTTACCCATCGGCGAACATGCCTTAGTCTTCCGTGCAGATGGGTATGCAGATGCAGCGCGTAAGGTAATTGTGAAGAAGTTTGGGAATGAAACAGTACGTGTGCGCTTAACGTTCAAGCCTAATTTTGAAGTGCGCACCTCCAATTCGGCTTATCGCGGTGTCTTGATTCGCAAGGAGGCAGACGGCACGATTACCCTTGAATTGCGTCCGGGATTCTATCGCACCTTTACGCCTGCAGAAATCCGTTCTGCGCGTATTTGGGAGGAGAATAATGCTGCCTCTAATCGTTGATACGCATTGTCACTTTGATGTTGAAGATTGTGCACAAGCGCTTTTAGACGAAGCACGTGAACAACACGTGGCGGTCCTTGCTGTGGGTGGCAATGCTATCAATAATCGCACAGCTGCGGAGTCGGGTACGCCTTTTGCATGTGGCTATGATTGGTCGTGTACAGGGGCTGAGATTCGCCTTGAAGACTATCCTGAAATGGTCGCAGTTGGCGAACTAGGCTTCGACTTCCATCGCGGTTATTCTGCAGATATAGAAGCAGACCAACGCGAACGCTTCGCTGTGCAGGCGGCTTTTGCACGCCAAGCAAATTTACCTGTGATTATTCACACGCGTGAAGCGGATGCAGTGACCGAGTCTGCCCTTGCTGAAGCGGCCTTACCAAAGACAGGGGTGATTCACTCCTTTACGGGTGATGTTGCGTTTGCGCGTCGATTACTTGATCTGGGGTACTACATCTCTTTCTCAGGGATTGTCACTTTCCGGAATGCAGACCTCTTGCGTGAAACGGCTAAATTTGTCCCGAATGACCGCATTTTAGTTGAAACAGACGCTCCGTATTTAGCGCCCGTACCCTTACGTGGACGGCGTAATCGCCCTGCGTATGTCCGTGAAACAGCGGCCTTTGTGGCGGCCTTGCGGGGTGTCACCTTAGAAACATTTGCAACACAAACCTGCGCCAATGTCAAAGCCCTCTTTGGCTCGGTCGCACAGTGGGGAATTTAAGTACAGATGAAAGTCTTGGTGACAGGTGGCTCGGGTGCGTTAGGTTCGCAAGTCGTTCTGGCGTGTCAACAGGCAGGAATTCCCGTTGTGGCGCCTACACATCAGGCGGTGGATCTCACAGATTCAGATGCGATTAGCGCAATGTTGAAAACTCATGCGCCTACGCATATCGTGAATTGCGCCGCGCAACGTCGCCCCGACCTCTGTGAGGCTGCAGACGATGCTGTTATTGCGCTCAATGTCTTATTGCCTAAACGCTTAGCTGACTTTGGTGTGCCGCTTGTGCACATCTCTACTGACTACGTCTTTAATGGCGCCAATGCGCCCTACGCAGAGGAGGCGATACGTCGCCCGCTCAATGCTTATGGTCGCCAAAAAGCAGAGGCTGAAAGCCTCATTGAAACATTAGAGAATGTCCTCATTTTGCGTGTGCCGATTCTCTTTGGCCCCATTCAAAATTGGGCGAATTCTGCAGTCACGGTATTGGCCCAAAATTTGCTCAATGCCAAGGGTGCGCCAGTCCTTATGGATGATATCGCGATTCGCTATCCCACCTTCACCTGTGACATTGCGCAACAAATCCTCAGCCTTTTGCCAGAAGTGGGTAAACGATTCAAGGGAATTTATCACTATTCGGGCGAAGAACCAATGACGAAGTTCACCATGGGGATGATAATGGCCCCCATGGTAGGGTGTGCTATTGCACAATGTCTGCCTGATCATCAACCCACTAAAGTGCCGCGTCCGTATGATTGTCATCTCTCTACGCGAAAACTTCGGCAGACAGGTTGCTTCGTTAATCCCACACCTTTTCGCGTGGCGCTCCAAAAAACTTTGACAAAAGATGCGCAAACCCCTACAAAATAGGCAATATTCCTAATTTTAAGGTTGCTTAAGTGCATTTTTTGTGGCATACTGTAGTAGTCTTCCGTGGTCGGAAGCGAAATTAAAACATTACTATAAAACTAAAAACAGAAAAGAAGGAAAAGAAAATGGCTATTCGCGCAATGATTTTTATTGACGGATGCTGGTTATACAAGGGGCGTCAAGCGTTGTTTGACAAGCTCGGTGAAAAAGGGTTTGAAGTCGACTACAAGCGAATTCCCGATATTATCGCTCAGTCGTTGGCTGAAATTAGCGGTCAAGAGGTTGATGTTGTCCGTACCTGCTATTATGGCACCATTCCGACCAACAAGATGGGTTACAATCCTGCCAAGCAGAAGGTGTTTTACGATTTCTTAGGCGAACAGTGCGGTTACGAAATGGATGTCATGGAAATTGACTTCCGCAAGGAGCCCAATGCACTTCCTGATGCCAAGTGGGTGAATGCAAACTTGGCCTCCGAAATGACCTATTACGCAATGCAACCTGGCGCTTACGATGTGGCCGTTTTGGTTGCTGGTGACGCAGATTACGTCCCTGTTTTGCGCCGTATTCGTCGTATGGGCAAGCGTGTGCAGTTGGTCGCGATGAATGCCATTCGTGGCCATATGATTTCTTGCAAGACCTTGTTGTCTGCGCCTGGTTGCTTTGACTTCCCGCACATCTTTATGGATGAACACGCCAAGGAATTCCGTTTGCAACGTGAAATGCAGAAGCGTGCTTGCATGAACTGCGGCGTGGAAGAAGAAACCACTTGGGCAGGCGAAGAATTCTACTGCGCAGAATGTCGCATTAAGCGTTCGCGTAAATTGCGTAAGTGTGACAACTGCGGTCGCGAAGAAGAAACTACTTGGGATAAGGACTTCTTCTATTGCTCGGAATGCCGTGCCAATTATCGTGGCGCGAATGCAGAAGCCGAAGCAGAAAAGAAGCGCCCGACCCTCACCCCCACTGTGGAATAAAACATCATCGTGGAATAAACGAAAAGAGGCGGCTTCGGTCGCCTCTTTCATTTCGAAGGGTAGGGTAAATAAAAGGGGTTAAAACTGAACCTTACTGCGACTGAAACTGAACCTCACTTTGAGTGAAAGTCAACCTTACTTCATTTTCACTTCAAATGTGCTTAAATTAGGTCTCAAAAACAAAGAACACTTTTTCATTATTATGATATAATAATGGGGTTGATTTTAAGGAGTGAATATGGTCCTTCATTTTACAAAGATGCACGGCGCGGCAAATGACTTCATTATGTTGGATGATCGCGAGAAGACGGTGCCGTGGCAAGATTACGTATTGATGAGCTTATTGGCCGCACGCCGAACGGGTGTGGGATGCGAAGGCATTATTTTGATTCAGAAGTCTAAGCGCGCAGATTTTCGCATGCGCTTTTTGAATCCAGATGGCACCGAAGTGGATATGTGTGGTAATGGCGCACGTTGTGCGGCATGGTTTGCGCATAAGATTGGCGCGGCGCCGCGTTCCATGACGATGGAAACCTCCTGCGGTTTGTTGGACGCTGAGATTTTAGATGACTGCAATGTCAAAGTGTGGATGCCTGAACCGACTGCACGTTCTTACGGTATTAAGATCTCGGTGGATGGTCAGATGATTGAGGGCGATTACATCAATACGGGTGTGCCGCACTTTGTGGTGCACACGGAGAGCCCTGAAGCTGTAGATATTGACAACTTAGGTCGCGCCATTCGCTTGCACGCCGCCTTCGCGCCTGAAGGGGTGAATGTGGACTTTGTGGCTTTGCGCGAATCCAATCGTTTAAGTATGCGTACTTACGAACGTGGCGTTGAAGCAGAATCTGGCGCTTGCGGCACGGGTGCTGTGGCTGCTGCTATTACGGCCGTGGAAGCACATGCGGGTACGTTGCCAATCACCGTACGCACGAGCGGCGGTTTTATGTTGAATATTGACGCAGACTGGCGCAATAATCGTTGCACGGGATTGACCTTGACAGGTCCGGTGCGCGAAGTCTATCAAGGCGCTATTGATTTGTCGCAGTATAGCAACGATTTGACTGGCATTGAATGAATCTGATTCTCATAACAGAAGACGAAATCGTTGCTGGCACCTGTACGCTTACAGATGCACGCGCAGAACATCTGCGTAAGTTTTTGCATGCGCAGCCGGGTAGCACCTTCCGCGTGGGTATTGTGGATGGCTTGCAGGGGCTCGCTACTGTGACTGAAGTGACCGCGTCTGCGGTTTCATTTTCCGTAGCGTGTAATGAGCCCACGCTTCCTCCGTGGTATGACCTCATCTTGGCATTGCCGCGTCCGCGCTCATTACGTCGAATTCTCTTCCAGAGCGCTGCGATGGGCGTGCGTAACATCTTTGTGGTGGGCGCAAAGAAGGTGGAGAAGAGCTATTTCTCAATGCACCTTTTGCGCGAGGAAGAATATCGCCCTGTTTTGTTGGAAGGCTTAATGCAAGGAAAGAGTACGCTCTTGCCGCGCGTGCATATTGTGCCGAAATTGCGTGACCTTTGGACGCAGTTGCCGAGCGAAGATACCTTGCGTATCATTGCCAATCCCTCAGAGGAAAACTTCGGCATTTCGCAGTCTGCAGGCTTCCCCGTGATTGCCATTGGTCCTGATGGTGGATGGACTTCTGAAGAGAATGATGCCTTTGCCGCGCAGGGCTTCTTACCGTTTACATTAGGTCCACGTCCTTTGCGTACCGATACGGCTGCAATCGCGCTTCCCGCGGTTATTCAAGATCGGTTGCACTTTAGAGGCTAAGGAACGTACAAGGAACACGCCGTGGAAAATCTGCTGATAGCCTTTGGTTTAACGTTGATTGCTGGCCTCTCGACTGGCTTTGGTGCTATCTTTGCCTTTTTCTCTAAGCGGACCAATACGCGCTTGCTCTCGGTGGCAACAGGCCTCTCTGCAGGGGTGATGTTGTATGTTTCTTTTATGGAGTTGCTCCCTGGGGGCATGGCCGAATTAATGGAAGCGGGCAGCTCTTCGCGTGCGGCTTCGCTTTGGGCGCTATTGGCCTTTTTCTTCGGGATTCTGTTAATCTTCTTAATTGACCGTTTAGTGCCAGAAGCTGAAAACCCGCACGAAACGCACACCCCCGCTGAGTACACAGAGTTGCGCGATGAAACGGCTGAAACACCTCCTGAGGCCCAACATCACATTGAGGAAACGAAGCGCCACCAACATCATAAGTTGTTGCGCATGGGTGTCTTTACAGCGCTTGCCATCATCATCCATAACTTCCCTGAAGGTCTTGCTGCCTTCTTAACGGCATACGAAAATCCGCAGTTAGGCGTGGCAATTACTGTCGCTATTGCGTTGCACAATATTCCTGAAGGCATTTCGGTGTCGGTGCCGATTTATTATGCCACAGGTAGCCGCCGTAAAGCCTTCGTGTGGTCTTGTCTCTCAGGCTTAGCAGAACCCATCGGCGCTTTTGTGTTGTGGGGCCTTTTGGCATGTTGTTACCGAAGTGTTATCTTTACACCCCCAGTCTTTTTATTGGGTATGACCTCTGCCGCGGTAGCGGGAATTATGGTCTTTATCAGTTTAGACGAATTACTGCCAGCGTCTCGCACCTATGGTCGAGGTCACGATTCCCTCTATGGCCTCGTCGCTGGGATGGCAATCATGGCATTGAGTTTGGTCTTTTTGGAAGTGTAAAGATAGAGTAGGGTGGGTGTCGGTTTATGCGAATAAAAGGATATGACCATTTCCTTCGCAACATGCGCCTTTGGCTCATGGGCTTCATGATGGTGGCTTTTGCAACAGTTCTTTCTGCTGCGCCAGATGCGCCTGGTGAATTCCGTTTACGATTAGGCCCGATTTTTGAAGTCAATGTCAATAACAGCCGCCTCACGAAGTTGGCCATTCGCCCCTTGTGGGCTTGGGAAGAGTCCACCTTTGACCAACGCGATAAGGATATGGAAATTCTCTGGCCACTCTCTCACTTTGGGTGGCGTCGTCCTGCTTATCATTGGCGCGTCCTAATGACCTTCTGGCACGAGGAGGATTGGACAGAAACCCGTAGCCGCGACTATTCTCTCGCCATTCCGCCCTTTTGGTTCCATGGGCGTGACGAGGGTGAAAATTATGCGGGTCTCTTCCCCATTTATGGACGTATGCCTAAGGTCTTTTTTGTGGAAGATGCGCAGTGGGCGATGTTCCCCTTTTGGTTACGTTATCGCACTGGTGGCTCTCAGGCGATTTGGCGTGACTACTTTCTCTTCCCCTTCTTCTCGCTCAAGTATGACGACGACAAGACGCGTTGGTCGCTTTGGCCAATTTATGGCACCAAGAAGGAAAAGGACTTCAAATCGTTTTACTTCCTTTGGCCTATTTGGAATAGCTACTATTTTACCGCTGAGAATCACAAAGGTGTCGGGTACATGTTGTGGCCATTGGTAGAACAAGTCTATACGAATTCCGAAAAGACCTTCGGCTTAATCCCGCCCTTGTTCCGTTATACGTACACCACATCTGGTGCGCGGAATCTGCGGTTCCCGTGGCCCTTCTTTGAATACTACGGCGCCCCGAAGGAAAGTACGTGGAAGTGTTGGCGCTTTTGGGGTATGACCCATCGCGGTTCGCGTGATGGATGGTGGTTCTTCTATCCCTTGATGTTGAAAGAACGTCAAAAGACGGTTAATCTCTATACCCGCAAATTCCGTTTTTGGCCTTTTTACACCAACGAAGTTAACTTCGGTTATGATATAGAAGGTAAACCTCACTTGCAGACAAGCTACTTCCGCATTTGGCCCTTCTATTCAAGTGCTTACAACGAACGTGAGGGGTTGCGCCGTAAGACCTTTGTGCTCTTCCCCATTCGTGATGTGCCGGCGATTGAACGCAATTGGGCGCCCTTTTGGACCTTCTACTCTGCGCGTCAATTGCCTGGTTCTGATGAGATTCTCCATGAACTCTTTTGGGGCCTAATTTGGTGGCGGACCTATCCAGACCCCAACGATGTCGAACTCCCCGAAGAGGAGGACTAACATGACCATTATTCGAGAAACAACAGGTGGTGTGGTCGCCAATTGCTTAGTAGCGCTTGGGCGCGCAGTGCAGTTGGCCTTGCTTGCGCTCTGCCAATTCCCCTCCGTCATCTTTCGGAAGGATGCGCGGCACACCTTCCAACAGCAACTCTACGTGATTGGTATTGGCACCTTGCCCGTGGCCACCGTGGTGGCGATGTTTACGGGCATGATTCTCACCCTGCAATTAGGTATTTCCTTCAAGCAAATCTCTCAGGAATTAATGGTGGCCTACACCTTGTCCTTTGCAATGTTGCGTGAAATGGGCCCCTTCATGACAGGTGTCATTCTCGCATCATGCGTCGGTTCTGCAATGGCTGCCCAACTCGGCACCATGAAGGTCAATGAAGAGATTGCCGCTTTGGAAATGATGAGTATTGACCCCGTACGCTACTTGGTCGCACCGCGTATGTGGGCGCTGATCATTATGGCGCCCTTGATCTCCTTCTATACGTGTGTGGTGGCCTTTGTGGGCGGTGCTATTGTGGGGTATACGCAGCTGAATGTGCCCTTTATGCAGTTTATCTACGAGATTGTGACGGTAGCAGAACTGAAAGACCTCTATGTAGGCCTCTTTAAGACAGGTCTCTTCGGCATTCTCATCTGCACCATCTCTTGTTCGGTTGGCTTTGCAACGGTTCAAGGCGCTGCAGGGGTAGGTGCCTCCACCCGTCGCGCAGTGATTTACTCCTTCCTTGCTATCTTGGCAGGCGGCTATTTTGTGACGAGGTTCTGCTATGTCTTCTGATCAATCCCAAATCGTGGACGAAGTGGTTCGTTTTGAAGCAGTGGGCAAGACCTTCGGCACCCGTGAGGTGTTGAAAGACCAGACCTTCTCCGTGAAACCTGGCGAACTGTTTGTTATTATTGGCCCATCGGGTACGGGTAAGAGTGTTACGCTCAAACTCATTGCTGGACTCTTACACCCCACTCAAGGCTCTGTCAAAGTCCTTGGGCAAGAGGTGTGCCAATGCTCTTCTGAGGCGTTAGCCAACCTTCGCCGTCGTATCGGCTTCCTCTTCCAAGGTGGCGCCCTCCTCGGATGGAAAACCCTTGCAGAAAATATCGCCTTGCCCTTGGTCGAACACGGAGGCCTCTCCGCGAGCGAAATTCAGTCACGCGTTGCGGCTGCTCTTGCAGAAGTAGGCCTCCAAGATGCTGGCGAACTCTACCCTGCAGAAGTATCAGGTGGTATGTTGAAGCGCGCCGCCTTTGCGCGCGCCATTATTGAAAATCCTGAGGTGCTTCTCTTTGACGAACCCACTTCTGGCCTTGATCCAGTCATGGCATACACTATTGACGCGTTGATTCACAAAATCAATCGCACACACAATGCCGCCTGTATTGTCGTCACGCACGATCTCGTTGGCGCGTTACGCTATGCAGATCGAATTGGCTTCTTGAAAGAGGGTAAATTCCTCATGGTGGGAACCCCTGAAGCCATTCGTGCAAGTGAAATTCCTGAAATTAAAGCATTTTTAAATCCTGAACAAACGGAGGTCATTTATGGCTGATTCGCGTGGTATGATTAAAGACATTATGACGGGCATCTTCCTCTTGGCAGTTGTCGGCTTGCTCGTCTTCTTCACTGTCATCATTAGTGGTGTAGACTTGATTAAAGGCCGCTATATGAAGACTTGCAACATCTGCTTTACGGATGTCGGCACCCTCAAAGCCCAAGACCCCGTCTATGTGCGCGGGTTAAAGGTGGGTAGTGTCCAGTCGCTTAACCTCATCCCTGGCGCAGTCATGGTTAAAATCTCTGTAGACTCCACCGTGACGCTCCGAGAAGACTACGCAATCACCGTTGGGAAAACCTCTATGCTCGGCGGTACTTGCCTTCAAATCACAGAAGGTGCCTCTCCAACCCTCCTCCCTGAAGGTACCCCTCTGACAGGCCTGCCCCCCGTTGATGTTATGGCAGACCTTGGCGAACTCGTCAAGGAGTTGCGCGATGCCGTAGACCCCCAGAATCTCGAAAGCGCCGTAACCAATATCCAAACCATCTCGGCAGACCTTGCTGTGATCACCCACCGCGTGCGCGAAGGAGAGGGTACCATCGGCAAACTCCTCTCCGAAGATTCGTCTCTCTACGAAGATCTCACGGCAAACTTGGCTAATCTCAAAGTCATCACCGAAGAAATTCGCACAGGTAAAGGCCTCCTTGGTAAACTGATCAATGAAGATGACTCTACCTATGAAGCCCTCAAAACCGCCGTTGCTAATATCAATGAAACAACGGAAAACCTTAAGGCGGGCAAAGGCCTTCTTGGGAAGTTAATCAATGAAGAAGACACCACCTACGGTAAATTGAAAGCAACGATGGCCAACCTTAATGCGGTCACCACCGATATCAAAGAAGGCAAAGGTCTCCTTGGTAAACTCCTGAAAGAGGACGATACCACCTACAATGACTTGAAAGTCGCCCTCGCTAATATTCGCCAAGTCACGGAAAAACTCAACGATCCCAACTCTGGCTTTGGTCGCCTCTTGGCAGAAGAGTCCACCCTTATTGCCGACCTTGAATCTTCTGCAGAAAATATCCGCCTCATTACAGAGAAGCTTGAGAAAGGCGATGGTACCCTCGGCAAGTTGGTCAATGATGACCAGGTCGCGGTTGAACTTGAATCCGCTATCAAAGATGTCCGTCAAATTATTGACAACATGCGCGATACAGCACCTATCACAACCTTCTCCTCCCTCTTCTTCAGCGGCTTATAAGCGCTCTGTAGCCATCGGTACTGTTGGCGAGCGATACTCGCTATTGAGTGCCGATGGTACTTTTTATTTCCACAATACGTACAATTCTCTACCCGTATTGCGTTTTCTAGCCGATGCTTGGGCGCATATAGGCTGGAGAATCATTTTCATTGTTCTATGGCGTAGCTGTCCCAGTCTTGCGCCAGCGCTTCTTGTATCCAGTGGTATAACGGAGTACACAACCAACGCAGTCGCCGTTATGCGAGGCGGCGATAGATGGCGAGTCGCGTTTTACCGTAGAGGCGATCGCGAACAAGGGTGAAGCCTGGGAGTTCTAATGCATCGGTACGGTAGTCGGTCTCAGTGATGAGAAAGCCCTCGGCGGTGAGGAGATTGCGCGTGATGAGGGCTTCAGCGATGGGAGCAAAGCCATTCTCTTGAGCCCAGAGGTAGGGCGGGTCTGCGAAGACGATGTCATACGGTCGGAGGTTGACCGTTGTGGCCATAGGCGCAGGCGCCTTGCGATGGGTGGGTTTGGCATGGTCAGCGAGGCCAAGCCAGGAGAGGGTGTTGACATTTTGGGCGTAGTAGTCATCAACACCGAAGGCTTGAAGATTCTTCTTTAGCGTGTTGAAGACCGCTTTGTCTTGTTCTAAGAAGGTTACTTCTGCAACGCCGCGACTGAGGGCGTCTAAGCCTACCGCACCAGAGCCAGCAAAGAGGTCTAAGAAGCGTGCCCCTTGTAAGACGGGGGTGAGGAGATTGAAGAGCGCTTCGCGTACGCGGTCCTGCGTGGGGCGCACGCATTCAGATTTGGGCATGAGGAGGGTGCGTCCGCACCATTGTCCACCAGTAATTCGCATAAAATTAGGCCTCGGGATTGGTAATAGATTGACAGGGTAAGGGAATCTCCTGCGTGGAACCGTCAGATTTGCGTAGGAGAAGGTGCTTGAGGCACGGATTGGCTAATTGGGGCGCACCATTGTCGTACATCAAGGTATGGGGGAGGGAGATGGTTTCAGCCTCTGTGGCGTAGAGGAAGGCGAAGGGGTCTAAGGCTACCACTGTGAAATGGGTGCCGAGGTAATCAAAGTGGGCCGGGATTAACCATGTCTGCACACCCTTGATGGGGCGCGTAACAATCGCGTGACCATTGCCATGATTGAGGCGAAAGCGGGTATCGCCGATGGCAATGCCGAGGACGCGGTCGGGGTCGGCGCCTTTGCCGAATTGGGCGGGATCAATGTAATTACGGCGGTCATTGCGAATACGCACGGAGACAACCGCTGGTACAAAGCCGCAACCGTCCGCAATAAAGTAGAGCACTAACAATGGAATGAGCGACCAACAGAGCACCCGCCTAAAGAAGCGGTCGCGTTTAGCGCGTGCGATTTCGTCAGGATTGAGCTTCATAAGGAGAGTTGTTGAGCGCAAGTGATGGCGTGGATCATGCTGTCGGCAGAGGCCTTACCCTGCCAAGCGAGATTAAAGGCGGTTCCGTGGTCGGGACTTGTGCGGATGATGGGGAGACCGAGGGTAACGTTCACGCCGCAGTCAAAGGCTTGTAATTTGAAGGGGATGAGGCCTTGGTCATGGTACATCGCCACAAAGGCGTCGTAACGCGTGGCACCATTGGTGGCAATTAAGGCGGTATCGGGAACCAAAGGGCCTTCGAAATCGGCCCATTCCTGCGCTGCGGCGAGGGTAGGACGAATCACCTTTTCTTCTTCATCTCCGAAGGCTCCAGCTTCTCCAGCGTGCGGATTGAGCGCTAAGACGCCAATACGCGGACGGCGTTGCTTGATACGCTGGACTGCGGTGGCGGTGTCTTTGAGGACGCGGGAGAGGCGTTCTGGGGTGATGAGGCCGGGGACTTCGCGCAACGCGCAGTGGATGGTTACGAGGGAAACTAGCAAGTCTGGCGAGAAGAAAGCCATGGTTGCCTCTTCGCGACCACAGAGGCGGGCGAGTAATTCGGTATGCCCTGGGATATCGGTATGCCCTGCAAGGTGAAGTGCGGCTTTATTGAAGGGGGCCGTGACAATGGCACGGACCTTTCCCGCGAGGGCATCTTGACCAGCCTGTACAACTGCGCGATAGGCGAGGTCGCCCGTTGCGGCCTGTACGATGCCAGGTTGGATAGCACCCACGGAGGCATTAAGGGGCAAGTCCTTCCACTTAATATTGGGCGGAATGGGGATGTTTGCGACTTCACATGCGCGACAAAAGAGCGCGCGATGGGTATAGAGACGAAAGACTTCGTTGGGGAAGTGTGCAATGGCGCGGGCGGTAATTTCTGGGCCGATACCAGCGCATTCACCAACAGTTAAAGCCAATGGGGCGTTCATAAGAGCGGTCTTTCGATTAGAAGCCTTGCACTTCAGGGGTAAATTCAATTTGCGTGCGCATCTGTAATTCGTGACGCATCTTTTGCATCAAGGCTAAGATATCCGAACCATTACAAGCGTCATCGGTTGCAATCACATTAGCGTGTACAGGGGCGACAAATGCGCCACCGATACGCCAAGACTTTGCGCCGAGCTTGTCAAGTTCTGCACCAGCGCTGAAGGCGGGGTCGTATTTGAAGAGCGAACCGCAAGTGCGCAGACCTGTAAAATTGGTGCGTTTGGCATGGTATTGCATACGCGCTTCGTGGATAGTGATGCGCGGCACATTGGGCGTTAGGCGGAAGGTGACGGAGAGAATGGTCATGCCAGAGATGCCGCGGACAGAACGGTAACCATAGGTAATCGCATCTGCGGGAATATGGCGTAATTGTCCATCGCTTAAAACAACGCGAATCTCGGTGATGCGTTCCCAAACGGCATGTTGGTGCGCGCCAGCATTCATGCGCGCCCAACCGCCCACTGTGCCCGGAATGCCGTGCATGAATTCCAAACCAGAGAGACCATCAGCTTCCAATTTATCTAAAAGGACGGCGCCTAATAAGCCAGCCCCAACGGTGATTGTGTCGCCTTCGCGATGGTATTGCTCAAAGCAGGCGCCTTTCAAGGCACAGAGGACGCCTGGTACACCAAAGTCAGAGAACCATGCATTGGAACCACCGCCAATGGTCTGCACAGGAATTTCATTGCGTTTGCAGAAGAGCATTAAGGCGGAGAGGGCGGCAATGTTTTGGGGTTCGGCGTAGATATCAGCTTTGCCGCCAGCACGGAAGAAGGTGTGCTGGGCGAGGGGCTCATTCGCACGCAATGTAACTTCGTTGGACTTAAAGTAAGCAGAGAGCAATGCAAAGGCGGCATTGGCGGCGGGTTTTATCGGGGAGGTGTTAATCTCCTGGCCAATGCGCTCAACATCGCCTGCGCCGACAATCATTAAGAGGTCACCCTCCTGCGCGGACTGACGTAAGTAATTCAATACTTCGGTGGTATCGCGTGCCAGTAAGAGGGGTTGGTTTGGGTTCTTCGCGCGCATAGCGGCGTAAAGCTCATAGGTGTCGCAACCATGATGCTTCTCTTCGCTTGCGGCATACACGGGCAATAGAATGACCTCATGTTCGCCAGTAAGCGCCTCAACGAAGTCATTTAAGAACTTCTGAGTACGCGAATAGCGATGGGGTTGGAAAATGATACGCAGGCGTTTTTTGGTCTGCAAACGCGCCATTGAGAGCATTGCGAGGAGTTCGGTCGGATGATGTGCGTAGTCAATGACTGCACGCACGGGAGCCGACTGGGCGGTCATCCACTGGAAACGGCGTTTAGGGAGTTCGGAGCAGGCGAGGGGAAGGTGCTCGCAGAGGAGTTCTTTGGGGAAGCCCAAAAGCAGACCCGCTGCCATTGCGCCGAGCGCGTTTAAGATATTGTGATCACCTGGCACGGGGAGATTAATTTCGCCGAGGAGTTCATTATTGAACCACAAGGTGAAGACGGTGTTGTCCGCAAAACGGCGTAAATCGGCAGCACGCAACATCGCACTTTCGTTGAAGCCGTAGGTCAAGATTGGCCCGCGCTTGTATTGTGTGGCCACGCGCATGGCGCGAGGTGCATCAGCGCATACTGCCACACCTTCACGTGTATTTTCGACCACGGTTGCAAAGCAGGCTTCAATTTCTTCGTAACTCTTAAAGTGGTCGACATGGTCAAGGTCGATATTGGTCATCACCGTGATGGCGGGGTGCTCATAGGCGAGGGTGCCATCACTTTCGTCAGACTCCGCAACGGCGAGTTGGTCTTCGGAGAGACCATCATGCAGATTGCCATGAATGGGACCTGCATTGGTGTGCAAACGGGGCGTATAGCCACCTAAGCACCAGAGAGGATGTTGGCCAATACACTGTAAGAGGCGTGTGGTGAAGCAACTGGTAGTCGTTTTACCATGGGTGCCGCAGACGGCGATAGAACGCAGTACGCTAACCCACCCCGCCAAGCATTCGCCGCGAGATAAGACGGGAATTCCAGCTTCACGCGCCATGACGAGTTCGGCTTCGTTCGCACTCACAGCGGCACTGTAGACGAGGGCGTCACAGGTGGTTAAGTGCGCAGTATCGTGGTCTTGGTAGACGTGAATATTGTTGCGTTCAAAAAACTTCGAGAGCGCTGGCGGGATGTGGTGGTCGCAACCAGAGACCTTCCACCCGCGCAAGTGCAGCATCCATGCGATTGCTGCGGCACCCACACCACAAATGCCCATGATGTGAACGCGCTTCGGCGGAAGGGTAAAGAGATTGATAGGTTGGGGCTTCATAATAACGTGCGCTCCTCGAGCAATTCAATCAAAAAAGGGCCGTGACCCGTGGCGCAGACTTGGTGTGCACGATCAAGGGTGGCCGTCAGGGCTTCAGGACGAATACGCGCCCCACGAATACGAAAGGCTGGTGCTAAATCAACTAAACAGGGATTCGCAAAGGCCATGGGAAGGGGTTTGTCGCCCGCGAAACCATTGTTGTGGATTACGAGAATGGTGGGTTCGTGTGCCAATGCCATTCGATTTAATTCCGCAAAGAAGCCCTCCCAAAGTAAGGCTTCTGGCGTGAGATGGCGCGTTTCAACTTCACACTTATTCAAGATTTTGTACCTGTTCGCGGACCGTTTCAAGCAAGGTCTTAAATTCAATTGTCAGAGTGGAGATGTGGTTGCTTGCACACTTTGAGCCCGTGGTGTTGATTTCACGGAAGAATTCTTGGCAGAGGAAATCTAAGGGGCGTCCGCAAGGTGCGTCACCTGAGAGGAGCGTCTGCGCGTGCGCGAAGTGGGCTTCGAGGCGGGTAAGTTCCTCAGAGATATCACAACGATCTGCAAAGAGGGCAACTTCGCGTTCAAGGTGGCCTTCATCTAATGCAATGCCACTGGGGAGTAAATCCTGGATGCGTTTGGCCAACTGTTCACGATGTGTTGCGGGGAGCGTGGGGGCGATGGCTGCAATCTCTTGATACATCGCTTCTAACTTCGCTAAGCGCGTTTGGATATCCGCGGCGATGCGCTGGCCCTCGTGTTCACGCATGGTTTGGAGTTGGGCTAAAGCTGCCTGGGTGGCAGCTTCAAGTGCAGCCCAGAACTCATCAGAGGGTTCGGGGATAGCAACGGCTTCAGGGGTAGCGGTAGAGAGTGCAACCAAGTCCGACAAGGTAGGGGTGCAAGGCACTTGTAGGGTAGTGGCTAAATCACAGACTTGTTGGTAGCGTGCTGCCAAGGATTGTGCGGCATCTGTGACTGCTGCTGTCTTGATATTCACGGCGCACTTCACAGCGCCACGCGCAATGGATGCCTTAAGCACGCTCAAGAGTTTGACTTCAAAACACATCCATTCCCGTGGTAACCAAATAGAAGCATCAAACTGCTTACGATTTACCGTTGCGATTTCAACCGTAATTGAAAACGCCTGACACGCAGCAACCCCGCGCCCAAAACCTGTCATTGATTTAACCATAATGCCACACATTTTATCAAATTTCTACGCGTACGCGCGCGTGTTGCTTGTCCATTTCAGTATTTTCATCAACAACAAATACGCCTTGCAAATCAATACACACGAAGTGTAGCGTTTACAAGGCGCAGATTGCCGAAAAATGACGAATAGTACTCGTGTTAGAGGCACATCCGATAGATGGCTTCTACATCGGCAGGGGTAAGGGGTTTGAGGCCATTAAGCGTGCCATAACGGCAGGCTTTTTGAGCCATAAGTGGGAGGTCTTCGGCTTTGATGCCAACCTTGGTGAAGGTGTCATCAAGCTTGAGGGTCTTGAAGAAGAAGTCGCTAAGGCGACGAATGGCCTCTTGGGCGATTGTCATCGGTGGTAATGTGGCATCAATGCCAAAGACATTTGTGCCAAATTGAACATATTTTGCAACTGTTGTTTCGTCTAAACAGTAAGTGAGCCAACGTGGGGTCAAGATGGCAAGGCCTAAGCCGTGAGTGATGTCATAACGCGCGGAGAGTTCATGTTCCATCGGGTGGCAACTCCAATCGTGCGCTTTGCCGCCATTGACGAAGCCATTAATGGCCCAAGAGGAGGTCCACATGAGGTTGGCACGTGCTTCGTAGTGGGTGGGCTCTGCCATCGCGATAGGGGTGTAACGGATGATTGTCTTGAGCATCCCTTCCATAAAGCAGTCAAGCATATAGAGGTCGGCTGTTGTCGTAAAGTAGACCTCCAAAATATGACTAATCATATCAGCCGAGCCGCAAGCGGTTTGATAGGGGTTTACGGAGTAGGTGACAGTGGGATCAAGGAAGGAGACTTTGGGAAGAAGTGGTGCAGCTAAACGGCCAAGTTTATCACCTGTTTCAAGATTGGAAACAACGCCGCCAGGGTCCATTTCAGAACCCGTTGCCGAGAGGGTCAAAATCGTAACGAGCGGTAATGCTTTCTCAATGGGGGCATGTTCAGAGAAGAACAACCACGGATCGTGATCAACATAGGCGCCAGCTGCTACGAATTTAGCAGCATCAAGTGTAGAACCACCCCCGACAGCAAGAATGACATCAATGTGCTTTTCTTTACAAATGGCAACACCTTCACGGACAGATTCAATGCGTGGATTGGGAGCAATGCCAGAAAGTTCATAGACTTCTAAGCCTGCTTTTTCAATTTCGCGAATGACTGTGTCATATAAGCCAATTTGCTTAATGGAGCCACCACCATAGGCCAATAAGACACGCTTACCATAACGTGCGAGTTCTTTACCTAAGTGATGAAATTGGTTTTCACCAAAGTAGACCTTTACTGGAATGTCGTAAATAAAAGGATTCATCTTCGTGTCTCTCGTGTACGTTACACATTGCGTGTGTAACATCGGTTATAAAAGCGATTTGAGGGCTTGACCTGTGAAAGAACCTTCCACCTTCGCGACATCTTCAGGGGTGCCGGTTGCAACAAGGGTTCCGCCACGGTCACCGCCTTCGGGACCAAGGTCAAGAATCCAGTCTGCCGACTTAATGATGTCAAGGTTGTGCTCAATGACAACGATGGTATTTCCTTGATCGCGGAGGCGTTGGAGAAGCGTGAGCAATTTATGCACATCTGCGAAGTGGAGACCGGTGGTCGGTTCGTCAAGGATGTAGAGTGTTTTTCCCGTAGCACGCTTGGAGAGTTCGGTGGCCAATTTAATACGCTGTGCTTCACCCCCAGAGAAGGTGGTGGCGGATTGCCCCAAGCGGATGTAGCCTAATCCAACCTCAGAGATGGTCGCGAGTTTGTTGGCGATGGGCGGGATATCGCGGAAGAACTCCAACGCTTCATCAATGGTCATATTTAGCACATCTTCAATGGTTTTACCCTTGTAACGAACTTCAAGTGTTTCGCGATTGTAACGTGCACCATTGCACTGTTCGCATGGGACATAGACATCGGGAAGGAAGTGCATCTCAAGACGTTTCATACCATCGCCTTGGCAAACTTCGCAACGGCCACCCTTCACGTTGAAAGAGAAGCGACCAGGCTTATAACCACGCATCTTCGCAGCGGGAGTGGCGGCAAAGAGTTCGCGAATCGCAGTAAAACAACCCGTATAAGTGACGGGGTTGGAACGCGGTGTACGGCCAATAGGGGACTGGTCAATCTCAATCATCTTATCCAAGTGCTTGAGACCTGTAATCTTCTTGTAGGTGCCCGCTTTTTCGCGTGATCCATGGAGATGGTGTGCAAGGGCGCGCTTGAGGATGTTGTCAACCAATGTAGACTTACCTGACCCCGAGACACCTGTCACGCAGACAAAGCATCCCAATGGAATCTTGGCGGTGAGGTTTTTGAGGTTGTTTTGTACGCATCCTTCTAAGGTGAGCCACTTGCCAGAAGTGGGTTTGACACGCTTGGGAACTGGGACGAATTTACGCCCTGTGAGATAGTCAGCCGTCTGCGAACGCGCACATTCAAGAAGGCCCTTTGCGGGGCCTTGGTAGACCACTTCGCCCCCATGGACACCTGCGCCAGGGCCGATATCAATAATGTAATCTGCGCGGCGAATCATCTCTTCATCGTGTTCCACCACGACAACCGTATTGCCGCGTTTTTGGAGACGATGGAGCATATTGATGAGGCGTTCGTTATCACGCGGATGGAGACCAATTGTGGGCTCGTCTAAGACGTAGAGCACGCCCACAAGACCACTGCCAATCTGTGAGGCGAGACGAATACGTTGCATTTCGCCGCCAGAAAGGGTGGCACTTTCGCGTTCAAGGGAGAGATAGTCAAGGCCCACATCCACAAGGAAGCCTAAGCGCCGGCGAATTTCCTTGAGGATATCTGCCGCCACGGTTTGTTCGTGTTCGGCGAGGGGCTCTGGCACGAGGTAATCTGCATCTGCAGGCGTCTTTTCTGCGAGGGCATCAAAGAAGGCGAGGGCATCACGCGCAGGAAGTGACATAATGTCGGGAAGTGTGCGCCCCCCAACGGTTGCTACGCGACTCTCTGGGCGCAGACGCTGTCCATTACATGCGGGACAACGCTCTGGAGAGAGGAATTGGGAGAGCGTTTCACGTGTATCGTCATTGTCGCTTTCTGCGTAGCGACGTTGAAGATTGGGTAGGACACCTTCAAAGGGTTTGTCTGTCGTATTGCGTACTCCCTTGAGGTAGTAAACGAGCTCTACGGGCTCGTCTCCCGTGCCATGGAGTAATTCATCGCGAAACCATTTAGGCAACGCTTCAAAGGGTGTTTCAAGGTCGATGCCACGATTGTCTGCAAAGGCGCCGAGGAGCCAGTTGTAGTACATCAAGAGGTGATGTCCTCCGCGTCGCCATCCCACAATTGCTTCGCGGAGAGGTTTGGTCTTATCGGGAACGACGAGGTCTTCGTCAAAGACCATTAAGGCGCCCAAACCAGAACACTTCGGACACGCGCCATAAGGGGAGTTAAAGGAGAAACTGCGCGGCTTGAGTGCTTCAAAGCTAATGCCACAATCCGAACAGGCATTTTTTTCAGAGTAAAGCGTGGCTTCCCCCCCAACGATTGAGACCTCAACTAATCCATCGGCTGCACGCAGGGCTTGTTCAACGCTATCTGTAATACGGCTCCGAAGACCTGGCTTGAGGACTAAGCGGTCAATCACCGCATCAATGCGGTGGGGACACTTTTTATCAAGGTCGGGCCATTCATTCTCAATATCAACAATCGTACCATCCACACGTGCACGCACATAGCCTTGACGTTGTAATTGGGCACGCACTTCATCATGACGTCCTTTACGGCCGCGAATGACAGGGGCGAAGAGGATGAGCTTGGTTCCTTCCGGAAGGCGTTCAATGTGGTCAACGATTTGTTCGGCGCTCTGTGGGTGGACAGCCTTGCCGCACTTTGGACAGTGCGCGTGACCAATATTGCCCCACAACAAACGCAGATAATCGTGAATTTCGGTCACCGTGGCCACGATGGAACGTGGATTACTCCCACTGGCGCGTTGTTCAATTGCAATTGCAGGGGAGAGGCCTTCAATGTGTTCGACATCCGGCTTCTGGAGTTGGTCTAAGAATTGACGCGCATAGGCAGACAAACTCTCCACGTAGCGACGTTGCCCCTCTGCGTAGAGCGTATCAAAGGCGAGCGAACTCTTGCCCGAACCCGAAAGTCCCGTAATCACCGTCAGTGAATCGCGCGGGATACGGACATTGATATTCTTGAGATTATGTTGGCGGGCACCAGTAATTAAAATATCATCAGACATCGCTAAACCTCATATTAAAGAGAGATTAACGCAGTTCGCAGAAGGGGCGAACCTCAGAGAGCGCAGTTTTTCCACACGCCAACATCACTAAGCGATCAATGCCAAGGGCGATACCAGCTGTAGGCGGCATTGCAGGAAGAGCGGCTAAGAAGGGCTCATCTAAGGGGTAGGTGGGCAAGCCACGCGATTGACGCATTGCGATGGTGGCTTCAAAACGTTGGCGTTGCTCGGTGGCATCGGTGAGTTCGCCATAGCCATTGGCAATTTCAATGCCATTGAGATACGCTTCAAAGCGTTCAGCAACGCGTGGATCGTTCGGATTAAGCCGTGCTAAAGCGGCAGCTGGAGCAGGGTAATCAATGAGATACGTGAGACCAGATTTTGGAAGTGCAGGCTCAATTTTCAACGCCATATCCTCATCAAAACGGTCCTCATCCCATGCTTCAAGCGGATCCCATCCTGCCACTTCGCGATAGATCTCTGCTACGCGGATGACGGTGGGCGTGAGCGATTGTCCCAAAACGGTACTGACGAGCGCTGCCACATCGGTGTAGAGCGCATCAATGGTTTCATTTGGGCGATACCACTCTAAGAGCGTAAATTCGGGATTGTGACGCGAACCAATCTCTGCCTCACGGAAACATGCCCCCATTTGGTAAATCTTCCCAACGCCTTGGGCGAGTAAGCGCTTCATGTGCAATTCTGGAGAAGTGCGTAACCAACGCCCTTGACCCGCTGGAGGCGGTTCTAAAAAGGCTTCATTTGCGGGCGCAGGAATACGAATCGGTGTCTCCACCTCACAGAAGCCATGCGCATCAAAGAAAGCGCGCACCGAACGTAAAATCGCGGCACGTTGTTGCAAAACGTTAAAGTCAAGAGCACCAGAATCATTCATGGTTTTTATTATAGCATAAATCGTAGAAAATGCGGATAGATAAATTGTAATAATTACGAAATGTTAGTTTAAAATGTATGAATATCAATAAAAATAAATAAAACTATTTAATGACAATCGATGCACCTTTAGATTTTTGATTACGTAGATGAAGATACTATGACAGTCGGCGTGAGGGTAAAAGAAATCAGCCGCGTGAGTACACGCGGCTGAGGTGTATTCGTTGAAGTAACAACGATTAGCAGTGGCCCTGAGCAATCATTGCTTCAGCAACCTTTTCGAAGCCTGCCACGTTTGCACCGAAGACGTAGTCGCCCTTACGGCCATACTTTTCTGCGGTATCATAAGCGCTGTCGTGGATAGCCTTCATGATGTCCTTGAGCTTAGCATCCACTTCAGCAGCGGACCAAGAGAGGCGCATGGAGTTCTGGCTCATTTCGAGACCGGACACTGCCACGCCACCTGCGTTTGCAGCCTTACCAGGAGCGAATGCGATGCGACCGTTGAGGTACTTGACGGCTTCAGCGGTGCAACCCATGTTGGAGGTTTCAACGACCATGATGCAGCCGTTTGCCACGAGGGTCTTTGCGTCTTCTTCATTGAGTTCGTTCTGGATAGCGCAGGGGAATGCGATGTCGCACTTGACTTCCCAAGGCTTGCGACCCTTGACGAACTTAGCGCCGAACTTTTCAGCGTAGGGTTCGACCACGTCGTTGTTGGAAGCGCGGAGTTCGAGCATGTAATCGACGCCTTCCTGCGTCATGCCCTTTTCGTCGTAGATGTAGCCGTCAGGACCAGAGATGGCGACGACCTTAGCGCCGAGCTGGACGAGCTTTTCTGCAGCGCCCCATGCCACGTTGCCGAAGCCAGAGAGTGCAACGGTCTTGCCCTTGATGTCCTGGCCGAGCTTTTCGAGCATGTACTGTGCGAAGTAGACGGTGCCGTAACCAGTTGCTTCAGGGCGGATGAGGGAGCCACCGAAGGGGCGACCCTTACCGGTGAGCACGCCAACGAATTCGTTGCGGAGGCGCTTGTATTGACCGAAGAGGTAACCCACTTCGCGAGCGCCCACGCCGATGTCACCAGCAGGCACGTCGGTATCAGCACCGATGTGCTTAGCGAGTTCGGTCATGAAGCTCTGGCAGAAGCGCATCACTTCGTTGTCAGACTTACCCTTGGGGTTGAAGTCGGAGCCGCCCTTACCGCCGCCCATAGGAAGGGTGGTGAGGGAGTTCTTAAAGGTCTGTTCGAAGCCGAGGAACTTCAAACCGCCCATGGTCACAGAGGGGTGGAAGCGGAGACCGCCTTTGTAGGGACCGATTGCGGAGTTGAACTGCACGCGGAAGCCACGGTTCACGCGGTAGTTACCCTGGTCGTCAATCCACGGCACGCGGAACTGGACCACGCGTTCGGGTTCAACGATACGTTCAAGGATAGCGTTCTTTTCGTACTTAGGATTGGCTTCAATGACGGTTTCAAGGGATTCAAGCACTTCGGTAACGGCCTGAATGAATTCCTTTTCGTGACCATTCTTAGCGATGGTCTCTTCAAGGACGCGGGCGACATATGGATTCATGTTGTTTGCCTTTCGCTTTTTGAATCTAAAATGCTTCTATAGAAAATGTGATAGAAACCGAGTGCGTATTTTAGCAAGTCACTTTTTTCCACGCAAATAAAAAATACAAAAAAATGATAAAAACCGTGTTGTGTCGCACGCTTCGTAAATGGATGAGGTTGAAGATATTAGGCCTTTTTCTGGCGGATAAAAAATCACGCCCTGCGAGACGCAAGGCGTGAGGTGAGATGTTGAGAACGCTCAGATTAGAGGTCCTGATACATCTGATAAGCTTCATCCGGCTTCATGTTCTTGTGGATGACAGCTGCGACAGCGCGAATCATGGCTGCGGGCTTTTCGGACTGGAAGACGTTACGACCCATATCCACGCCTGCTGCACCTTCGTTCATTGCGCGATAGGCGAGTTCGAGCGCGTCGCGTTCGGGGATCTTCTTACCACCAGCGATCACGATCGGCACGGGGCAGGAAGCGGTGACGGTTTCGAAGCCTTCGGTGTAGTAGGACTTCACGATGTTAGCACCGTTTTCAGCGCACATACGGGTGGCCAAACGGAAGTACTTTGCATCGCGGGTCATCTGCTTACCCACAGCGGTCACGCCCATGACAGGAATGCCATACTTCTGGCCGATATCCACGGTGTGGTAGAGGTTAGCCATCGTCTTAGCTTCCATGAGTTCGTCGCCCACTGCCACCATGACGGCCATTGCAGAGACGTTCATACGGATGGCGTCCTCGGGATCGATCACAACGTTGTCATTGAGGTTGGTGAGGATGGAAGAACCTGCGTCAGAGCGCAAGCAGACGGGGATCGTATTGGTCGGAGGGATGACCGAGCGGAGGATACCGCGGGTGCACATCAAGCAGTCGGCATACTTCATCAAAGGAACGATGGAGAGGTCGACGCGTTCAACGCCACCAGTGGGGCCCATGATGAAGCCGTGGTCGCAAGCCAACATCAAAGACTTGCCGTCCTTGGGATTGAAGATGCGGGAGAGGCGGTTCTTCATGCCCCAATCAAGATTCGAGCAGCCCTTCAAGGGGAAGCCGATGGTCTTCTGAGGGGTGCCAACGCCGAAAGCGCTAGCTTCTTTGAAATTATCCATATCTGCCATGGTAATTACTCCTTAAATTAGTAAAAGTGTTAGAGAATTAAGCAAAAGCGGCGAAGATCATTGCCATGGAGGCAGAACCTGCGTCGATTGCGCCGATGGAGCGTTCGCCAAGGTTACGAGCGCGGCCGAACTTAGCCTGCATCTGAGCGGTTGCTTCAGAGCCAGCCTTAGCAGCGGCAGCGGCAGCAGCGAACATTGCAGCTTCACCTTCATCCTTAGCAGCGAGGAGTGCTTCGGTAGCGGGCTGGAGTGCATCCATCATGGTCTTGTCGCCCTTGCGAGCCTTGGTCACGCAGCAGATTTCATCAAAACCGCCTTCGAACATTTCAGCGACTTCGTCAGCGTTGAGTTCGGTTTTGCCAGCAGCGACAGCATCAGCCATACCTTCGCACCATGCGCCATAGAGGGAAGAGGTGGAGCCCGATGCTTCGGTTTCCAACTTTTCAGCCATGTCGGTGATGTAGGACTTAAAGTCATCGCCTTCAGCGTGGACGATTGCGTTCAAAGCAGCCACGATGGCAGTGCCGTGGTCGCCATCGCCGCCGGTAGCAGCGTCAAGTTCGGAGAAGTGCTTTTCGTTGGCATTGATTGCCACCTGAGCGTTCTTCCAGATGTTCTTGAATTGTTCAAGTGTCATGGTTGGGAGTTTCCTTTATAAAAGTGGGCGTCAGGAGGCGCGAAGGCCTCCTGAACACAGGGAATTAGCCATTGCAGACCCAGTAGGGTGCATTTGCCTTAGCTGCGAGGAGGGCTTCGGTTTCAGGCGTGACCTTAGCGAGGGTCATCTGGAAGCCAGCCATTTCCTGCACGGTCAAGAGTTCGGTTGCCAAGCCATTGACAAGGGAGATGCCCATGCCCATGAGGACCTTAGCGGCTGCACGGTAGCAGATCAACATTTCCATTGCGGTGGTAGCACCAGAACCATTGATGATCAAGAGTGCGCGATCGCCAGATTCGAGCTTGGTAGCAGAAACGAGGCGTTCCACCATGATCTTAGCGGTTTCGTCAGCGGACTGAATCTTCATCACGCCGCCGCCACCTTCACCATGCTGGCCCATGCCGATTTCCATTTCGTCATCAGCGAGAGCGCCGATTTCAGCGCCGTTCTGAGGATGGGTTGCCACCTTGAGTGCCACGGAAAGGGTTGCGAGCTGAGCGTGGAATGCTTCACCGATAGCGAGGACTTCGTCAATGGACTTGCCTGCTTCGCAAGCGGCGCCCATCACCTTCATCAAGGGGATGCAACCGCCGAGACCGCGACGATCTTCGGGGTCAGCATCGATACCAGGAGCGATATCTTCCTGAACGATGATTTCCTTGACGTTTTCAATGCCAGCCTTTTCAGCGAGGCGGAGTGCCTTGCGAGCAGCCATGCGGTCGCCATTGTGGTTGAGCGTGAGCAAAATCACACCAGCGGGGCGCTTGAACATATCGATAGCTTCGAAGACCTTGGGGCCGCCAGGAGCAGCGAAGACGTCACCAGCGACAGCAGCGTCAGCCATACCTTCACCCACGAAACCATGCATTGCGGGTTCGTGACCGGTACCACCAAAGCAGATGAGAGCAACTTTATCTTCTGCCTTGGGCTGCGTACGAACGACGATACGATCGTTGACAATCTTGACCTTGTCAGAGTAAGCGAGTGCGAGACCTTCGAGCATTTCTGCGGTGAGGTTCGCAGGATCATTCATGAATTTCTTCATTGGCATGGGAGAGACTCCTTAATTAAAGGGTTACGAAAGATTACTTAGCCTGGTAGAATTCAACGACGGTGTCGTTGTCATAGACGAAAGCGATGTAAGCATTGCCGATGTCCATCTTATTCCAGAGGATCGACTTGCCTTCAAGTGCTGCATCAATGTCTTCCACTGCGTAAGCCACGTGGGGCTGTTCCTGAATGGCTGCAGCCATCGGAGAATCGGGTTCAAAGTAGAGGAATTCAACAGCGTACTTATCCTGGGAGGCGTCGGTAATCCACACCTTCAAGGGTTCTACGTAAATCATGTTGGGAAGCTTTTCGCCAACGATCATGCCAGTGTGCATGTACTTCATGGTGTAACTCCTAGTTGGATTGAACTAAAATGGAAGTGAAACGGCCTAAAGCCACAAAGGTGGCATTAGGCCTCTAAACATTAGAATGCCACGTTCGGGCAGCTGAAGCGCAAGCCGTTGCCATCGTGATAGGTGGCATATTCGGAGACGATAGCGCCTTCGGGACCGCCCATCATGAAGTGCCAAGTTTCGTCCTTAGCCAAACGATGCACCTGGCCATCTGCTTCCCACTTTTCCACGTGAACGCTGTTCATGTGAGGGAGCTGGCACTTGGCGAGCATTGCCTTGACTTCGGGATACTGGTCGAGGTTGGGTTCACCCACTTCGCTGAAGCCATAGACAGAACCATAACGCACCTGCCATGCTTCGTGCTTGCACTGCAAGGGACCCTTATCATCAGTGGTAGGCTTGTGGCAGTGTTCAGCAATCGACTGACCAGGGAGCAAGAAGATTTCGTGAGCGAAGTACTGCTTGTCACGGTTGTTTTCCCAGAAGACGCCGCCCATACCGAATGCAGCAAAGTCACCCTGAGCGAAGTCAACAGCCCAGAGGAAGCCTTCTTCTTCGGTGTAACGAGGATAGACGGGTGCACCGAGCTTCTTCATCAAATCAATGTAAGCCTGCTTACCCTTTTCAGCGTCAAACTTGCCGTTGGTGTAGAATGCGTCATTAGTCACTTGAACAATCTCCTTTGCTTCATTAGCTGTTGGGCAAGTTGCTTTACCACAGCAACCTGCAGAAAATCCCATAAATGCGACCGCCAATGCGGCCAATGCACCGAAGCGCATCATCTTTACTGTATCCATAATCGATTCCTTTCAATCAAATCGTGACAGTTTGTCGAAAACAATAAATCACTATTGATAAGTATAGAATAAAAATGCGAAAATTTCAATAAAATTACCTTAAAAATGAAAGAAAATTGCCTAAAAAGTGAAGTTTTTTCGCTTTTTTATGAAAATAATGCAAGTTCTCCATTCACACGTTCTTCTTCCTAATTAAAAATACTGCCGCTAACGTCATCCGTCAGCGGCAGTGTGTAGGTACGCCCTTTGGTGTGCGTGTACACATGAGCGATTAGTCAGCAGCGCGTAAGAGCGTATCCATCTGCTTAATAATGCGCGAACGCTTAAAGGATTTATCCGAAAGACGCTTTGCATTACGACCCCACTTTTGAAGATCTGCTTCGGTGGTGGAGAAGAGGGTTTCAAAGGCTTCACGAATCGCATTGGGCGTTGGGTCACACGCTACACCTAATTCATGTTGACGAATGAGGGCTGCCGTGTCTCCTCCAATAATACCAAGCAATGGTTTGCCTGCTGCAATGTAGGCCTGGAATTTGGCGGGCAATGTCATCGCAAAGGCTTCCGTTAAGGAGATGATTAAGACATCTGAATTCGCAAAGAGTTCAGGCATTGCACTTTGAGGTTGGCGCCCGGGCAGATAGATGTTTTGGTAGTTGTTTGCTTTGACTTGCGCGCGTAGCGGTTCTAAATTGATGCCGCCACCGACCAGATGCAATTCTGCATATTCAGGATTGAGTTGACCAAAGACATCAACCAACATCTCAAGGTTTTGCACTGCACCGAGATTCCCTGCAAAGGTAAAAATACGCTTGGGATGCGTGGTTTGCACCTTTGGGAGGTCATAGCTTTGAGCTGTCCATTGCGGGACAAAGTGAACCGTTTTCTTTGTGTAACGCGCCAATTTCTCAACAAAACTCGGCGAGCTAACCGTAATCACGCGACACGCTGCATAGATGGTGGAGACGAAGGTGTCAAGCAAGAACGCTTTGAAACGTGTTTGCTTAAATCCATAGGCATAGACTGTGTCAGGCCAAACATCTTGTGTCCAAATCATCGTGGGCTTTTTACAGATGAAACGCAACACAAGTGCTGCGGTTGCCATCGTTAAGGGGCCCGTATGATAGATGAAGACGCGGTCATAACGCCATCCTTTTACGAGAGCCCAGAGTGTGGTTAAAAAGGCAAAATTAAGGTAATTGAGCACCTTTTTAATTACACTTGTGTTGTACCCCAAAAGGGTTTTCACGCGATGAATGGGCACATTGGGGAAGTCGTGCGTGGTCTGAAACCATTTGTTTTGATATCCATCATAGACTTTGTCATGCGGATAACTTGGCGTTTGCGTTAAGACTTCCACCTTGCCACCGCGTTGTGTCCACGCGGTGGCAAGGTCATTAATGAGAAATTCTTCAGGAAAGAATCGCTCTGTTAAAATCAAAAGGCGTTGTTTTTTCTTCATGCTTTTGATTAGTGCTTCTGTTCGATGCCGCGCCAACGGTTCGCGAGTTTAGCGGTGCCAAGGATGAGTTTGAGAACGCGCCAAGAGGTGTTGGTGACTTGGTATTCGGGGCAGATGCGATCGTAAGCGCCACCATTGGCTTCGAATTCCGCAATGACGAGCTCGATGGAGTCGAGCACAATCTGCGGGTCAAGACCAGTAAGGATGATGGTGCCGGCGTCCATTGCTTCCGGTCGTTCAAGGGCCTGGCGAATGGTTACGGCAGGGAAGTTGAGCATTGAGGATTCTTCGCTAATCGTGCCAGAGTCAGAGACTGCGCACTTAGCATTGAGCTGCAATGCATTGTAGTCAAAGAAGCCAAAGGGCTTGAGGAACTGAATACGCGAATCAATTGCCACATCTTCAAGTGCTTCAATACGTTTACGCGTGCGCGGGTGCGTAGAAACCACCACGGGCATATCGTACTTTTCGGCAATGGCATTGAGGAAGGTGATAATCTTGCGTAAGTTGGAGGGGAAGTCAACGTTTTCTTCACGGTGGCAACTCACAATGAAGTACTTGCCCTTTTCAAGACCGAGGGTTTCCAAAATCTTGGAGGCCTTAATCTTCTCCATGTGCTGACCGAGCACTTCGTACATCGGCGAGCCCGTCACATAGACGTGACGATGCGGCAGGCCTTCGCTCAAGAGATGGCGACGGGAGTTTTCGGTGTAGACCAAGTTGAAGTCGGCAATGTGGTCAATGATGCGACGATTGATTTCTTCGGGCACATTGAGGTCAAAGGAGCGGTTGCCTGCTTCCATGTGGTAAATTGGAATCTTCATACGCTTGGCCATAATGCCAGCGATTGCCGCATTGGTGTCGCCCAAAATAAGGACGGCGTCAGGCTTTTCCTGTAAGAAGACCTCTTCCACGCGGATGAGCGTTTCGCCAAGCACGTGACCTAAGCTGGAGGTATCAACATTTAAGTAGTAGTCGGGCTTACGAAGGCCAAGGTCTTCAAAGAAGATTTGGTTGAGTTCGTAGTCGTAGTTTTGCCCAGTGTGTACCATTTTGTGGTCGACGTGTGCTTCTAAGAGCTTAATCACTGCGGCCAAACGAATGATCTCAGGGCGCGTCCCAACGATGGAGATGACTTTTAATGCGGATTTGCTCATGACTTAGACTTTCTCAAAAAAAGTGTCAGGGTCTTCGGGGTTGTAAAATTCGTTAATCCAGAAGAGGGTGTAAAGGTCCTCTTCGCCCACATTGGTGATGTTGTGGGTGGCCCAAACAGGCATATCGACGAAGGCGGGTTGCGAACCATCCAATTCAAAGGTAATCACCTCATCGGTGCCAACGCGACGAATCTGAATCTGCGCCTTCCCCTTAATCACAGCAAAACGTTCAATTTTGCGCGTGTGATAGTGGTTGCCACGCGTAACGCCTGGCTTGGTGGTTGAGAAGGAGACTTGCCCACCAAGTCCTTCTAAGCGTAGGGTTTCCACAAAACTTCCACGTTCGTCGGTATTCGCCTTGAGGGCGAAGGGGAAGAAGGTCTTGTGGTCGATGTACCCGCAGAAGGTGTTGAAGAGCTGAATATCAAAGCGATCAACCAAGTTGGGGATCACGCCCTTGGCGAAGTAGGTGTCGCGGAAGGTGGTGAAGCGCTGGAGGAGTTCGGAGACGGTGCAGGCCTTCCCATAGGGAATCGGACGTTCATCTGCCGCTTCTCCCGTCGTAATAATGCGCAACATCTCTTCGCAGAGGTCGCCCACATAGACCAAATTGATGGTGCCATCAACCTGAATCTGCGGCATTTCGCCATGGGTTAATTGATGGCAGAAGGTTGCCACCACGGAGTTGTAAAAGGGTTTGCCATAGGGGCCAAAGACATTGGGGATCACGCATCCCGTGAACTTCGCACCTGTGCGTTTCGCCCAATCTGCCAAGAGGGCGCGCCCTTCGCGCTTGGAGGCGCCATAAAGATTATCGCGTTCTTCTTGGGTGGAGCTTGAGAAGAGCACGTGAGGGGCAACCCCTTCGGCTTCCATCGCCGCAATGAGTTGTTGCACGAGTTGGAGATTGGTCTTGTAAATCACCTCGGGATCGGGATGACGATTCATTGCGGCCAAGTGCACAATGGCATCGCACTCACGCACAAAGGCGCGTAATGCCGCTTCGTCTTGGAAGTAGGCATCTTCAAATGGGATGCACGTAAAGGCGTCGGGGCGCGTTTTGGCAAGGTTGAAGAGGTGCGTGCCGACGAAGCCTGCTTGCCCTGTAATGCCAATGCGAATCATGGGGTTTCCTCCGAAAGCGTCCAAAGGGTTGGGTCAAATTTATAACTATCTGCTGCCGATGCTTCAAGCGTCTTGTCGGAGAGCACCATCAGAATGGAGTCGGGTTGCGTAGCCTGAATCAAACTCGCGCGACCGGCTGGCACACAGAGGAGGGCGCTTTGGTCGCTGGTGAGATGATGGAGCTCAGGGATTAAATCTGCAGAGGGGCTTTCCCAATTGTCAATCTCCACCACGGAGAGTTGGAAGGCGCCTTTAACGCAGTAAAACCACTTCCGCTCAAATTGGTGTCCATTCCATCCGCGACGCGTAACCGTGTCGGGATGATGGAGGATATACATCCGCTTCACCCCCTCAAAGTGGAAGTTGTTTAAACTCGAAATCTGCCCGCGCGCGTCTTTAAAGACTTCGCCGAGGAGCCACTCAGTGTTTGCCATGAAGCGCCTCAAGGTCATTACGAATGAATTCCAACTTCATCAAGAGGGCCTTCATGCCTTCGACGTCAAGTTGGTCCGTGTTGTGCGAATGATAGTCTTCCGATTCTGCAATCTTAGAGGAGCCATCGGTGAAGTACTTGTCGTAATTCAAACCACGCGTATCGCAAGGAATGCGGTAGTATTCGCCCATATCTTCAGCGCGCGACATCTCTTCGCGTGTAACGAGGGTTTCGTAAAGTTTTTCACCATGGCGCGTACCAATCACCTTCACTTCGGTGTCAATTTGGTAGAGTGCCTTGAGGGCATCTGCGAGCGTCACGAGCGTGGCGGCGGGCGCTTTCTGCACGAAGAGGTCGCCATTCTTGCCGTGTTCCCAAGCATAAATCACCAAATCAACAGCGTCATCTAAGGTCATCATGAAACGCGTCATTTCGGGGTCGGTCACCGTAATGGGGGCGCCGCTCTTAATCTGGTTGACCCACAACGGAATCACCGATCCGCGCGACGCCATCACATTGCCATAGCGGGTGCAACAAATCACCGTCTTGGCGTCTTCACCCAAACTACGACCACGTGCGATGGCCACCTTTTCCATCATGGCCTTTGAGATGCCCATTGCGTTAATCGGGTAGGCGGCCTTGTCGGTGGAGAGCACCACGACGCGTTGAACGCCATGCGCAATCGCCGACTCAATCACATTGTTCGTGCCAATCACATTGGTCTGCACCGCCTGCATCGGGAAGAATTCGCAACTCGGCACCTGCTTCAATGCTGCAGCCGAAAAGACGTAGTCCACGCCTTCCATGGCTAAGTCCACGCTTTGACGGTCACGAATATCACCGATGTAATACTTTACTTTGTTGCTCTGAAGCGCATGACGCATATCGTCTTGCTTCTTTTCATCGCGTGAGAAAACGCGGATTTCCTTCACATTGGAATTCAAAAAGCGCTTCAAAACTGCATTACCGAAGCTACCGGTGCCACCTGTAATGAGGAGGGTCTTGCTGTCAAAGATATCAGTTTTCATAGTTGTTTTCTTTACGTTAGGACTTTAAAAGTGAGCGAAAAGGGTTACTGCGTAACGCGTACGCGATAGTGTTTCTCCATGCCGTAGGGGAAGTTGTGCGGATGGTAATTGAGCACGCGCTCATTGACCAGTGAGAAGTCAAGGGCATAGTGTAAGAGTACCCATGGGCAATCTTCCAACACCATTTCTTGAACTGCTTTCCAACACTTTGAAATTTCTGCTGCATCCTGCGAGGCCACCGCGATGTCGTAACAACGGTCCACCTCGGGATTCACATAATTCGAACGATTCGGCCCCGGGCTTTGGTTGCGCGAGAGGAAGAGTTGCATAAAGGTTTCAATGTCAGGATAGTCGCCCACCCATCCCATGAGGAAGAGCTGCGCCTGACGCAAACGCACCTTTTCAAGCATCGCTTGCCACGTGTTCACGGAAATCTCAAGCTTAATACCAATCGCACTCAAGAAGGAGGCGACGAGTTCCATCGATTCTGTTGTATCTTGCGTGGCATTGCCCACTTCCACGGTGAGCACGAGGGGCTTGCCAGTCTGGGGGGCAATGCCGCCTGGATAGCCCGCTTCCACCATCAACTGTCGCGCCTTTTCCACATTGAAACGATAGGGGAAGGGCGTCTGCGCGGCATCTTGCAAGTGGGGTGGTGCCACGGTATTGAGCGCACGCACGCGACCACGGTAGTAGGTTTCCCAACGTGCCGTATCAAAGGCCGCATTCACTGCTTGGCGCAGAGGCTTGTTCTTCCCAAGCACGGGGTCATCCATGTTGATGCCTAAGTAGTAAAGCTTAAGCGTGGGTGAAGTGAAGAGTTGGATGCCGCGTGCCTTTAATTCGGGAGAAAGCCCCATATCTGGGTCAATCGCGATATCCATGTTGTTGCGGTCAATTTGTTCCAAAAAGTCCAATTGTCCCGTCAGGAGCATCAACCACTGTGTTGAGGCATCCTTCACGATGGGATAACGAATCACTTCGAAGGGTTGCTCTGCCGCCTTGGGGTCTAATCCAGCCCATCCATGCCATTCGGGATTGCGATCAAAGACCATCTCGTATCCGCGCCACCATGAACGCAGTTTGTAGGGGCCCGCCCCCACAGGGTGTTCCGCAAGTCCGCGCTGACCATAGTATGCCACCGCTTCTTCAGGGACGGGTGCCATATAGCACATCGTGAGGAAGTAGAGGAATTGATTGCTGGGACGTTCCAATTCCACGCGGAGCGTGAGATCATCCACTGCGCGCACACCTGCCACTTCACGGGTGTAGTCGGTAGGCGCTTCACCAGAGGAGGCCTCTGCAAAGGCGGTCATCCCCTTGATGTTGCCAATCAACCACTCACCAGAACCACCGACTTGTCGGTCGGCTAGACGCTTCCACGCATAGACAAAGTCCTGCGCCTTAACCTGACGACGCTTTCCGCCGAAACAGGGGTCATCGCAGTAATAGGCTTCGCGCAATTTGAAGATGTAGGTCTTGCCATCTGCTTCAGGCGCAGGCACAGCGACCGCTGCACCTGGGATTAAACGATACGGACGCGCTGTGTAGTCATATTCCAAAAGCGGTTGGAAGAGGAGTGACATGGCGCTATTCACGCTCGTGTCTGAACCATGCGCTGGGTCAAGCGTGTTAATCGAGGGTTGCGCACGACGGAAGGTCGGCCCTTCGGCCATCGCAAACGCCAAAGTACACAGGATGCTTAAACAACAAATCAAACGCTTCATCATTGTGCTTTAATTTTCTGTAGGGGCTTTACTTGCCAAATAGGCGCGCAATCCCGCAGCGCGGAGTTGGCAGGCTGGACACTTACCACACCCATCTCCCGGAATGCCTTCATAACACGTCAAGGTGCGCGTGCGGATGAAGTCTAAACACCCCAACTGGTCAGCGAGCGCCCACTCTTCTGCCTTCGTCAGATGTTGAAGCGGGGCGTGAATTGTGAAGGAGCAGTCCATCGCGAGGTTGATCGTTTCATTCATCGAACGCACAAAGACTTCGCGACAGTCTGGATAACCGCTAAAATCTGCCTCACTTACGCCAATGACCAAATCCAAAATGCCCTTGCTCTTGGCATAAATGGCGGCGGTCAACAAAAAGAGCGCATTACGACCTTCCACAAAGGTGTTGGGCGTCGTGGCTCCTGCTTCCTTGGTAATCGGCGTCGTGGTGTCCATCAAGGCATTGGAGGTGATGTCGCGATACCAATCCACTGCCAATGTCTTATGGGAAGCAACGCCAAGTTCCTTCGCCATCGCTTCGGCTAATTCAACCTCCAATGCATGGCGTTGACCATAAGCGAAGGTCAGCGTATGTACATTCTCAATACCGCGTTCAGCAATCGCTTGCATCAAACACGTGGTGCTATCTTGGCCACCCGAAAAAACGACAAGTACAGGCTTCATGGTGTCATTCGCTTCAAATCGCCCTTAGCGATTGTTAATGGTTTCAGGCGACAAATCGTGCATCAACAAACGCTGACGTGCGAATTCTTCCCACTTGGTGGTGGGGCGACCATAGTTCACATACGGGTCAATCGAGAGGCCGCCGCGCGGTAAGAACTTACCCCACACTTCAATGTAGCGGGGGCTCATCAACTTAATCAAATCCTTCATGATGATGTTTACGCAGTCTTCATGGAAAGCCCCATGATTGCGGAAACCGAAGAGGTAAAGCTTCAAGCTCTTGCTCTCCACCATCTTGCGATCAGGAATGTAACTGATGTAAATCGTAGCAAAGTCTGGCTGACCCGTGATGGGGCAGAGCGAGGTGAATTCAGGGCAATTAAACTTCACAAAGTAGTCATTTTCGGGATGACGATTGTCAAATGCCTCAAGAATTGCCGGCGTGTAACGATCGCTATAGACCGTCTTATTGCCCAAAAGCGTCAAATGGCGTGTCTGCGGTCCCATTTCATCTTCTTGAGAGGCGGGCGTTGCTTCAGGGGCGGCAGCCTCTTGTTGTGGGGCTTTGTTGCGCCACTTGTTGTTGCGACGCTTTTTCTGATGACGATGTTCGTGAGCAGGTGCATCGCCCTCAATAAACGCGGGGGCGTCATGCTTTGGCGCTTCGGGCTTAACAGTATCAACGGCTGCAACAGGTTCTGCAGAAGCGGGTGCTGCACCTGCAGACTTTTCTGCGGACGGCGTAGCGGAAGTCGAACGACGCGTTTTGGGTTTAGCGACCTTACGGCTCGGAGGAGTAGGGGTATTCATCATCTCAAAATCCTTTGTTCCCAACATTATATCATAAAAACGCAACGCGTACGCGTGCGTTTACCGGTTTGACATAAGCACCACACCTGACACTTTTTACTTCGCATCCCACACCGTCCTGCCGCGCAGTCTTCCTCCCAAGGAGGCTACGCGGAGCGCTAAAGCCTTCGCTGGTTTTCCACGAGTCGCACAGGTCTTACCCGCTGCGTCGCACGGGCACGTTTCCGTGCTCCGACAGCGGGCGCTTGCGCCAGTTAGGGATGCGGGGAGCGCAGCGTCCGTTCTAAAGGCCGTCAGGCCGTCCTGCGACGCAGTCGCTGTGTCAGTAGACCGCTCCGCGGTCGCCCGTTCATCGGACGCTCTGCGTCCGTGGCGGTGTCTCACCGTCCCTTTGTCCCTAGTGTCCTTAGTGTTAAAAACACTCGCCACGAGTCGCACAGGTCTTACTATAGTAAAAAGCGAAGCGGAGATTTGTCATCCTCGGGAAGCGGATGCGAAGCACACGCTTCTTGCGCCGAGGTGGCAAATCTCCAAGAGATAGCGTTCTTGCGGAAAATTCGTCGTGCTTTTCGCTGTCCTGCGCTCGCAGAGCGCCCTGCGGAGCACCTTTTTGTGTATTTTGTGTGTTTTAGCCGTGGAAGGT
>JAZRAG010000015.1:0-5394 GCA_045634445.1 Candidatus Spyradenecus sp.
ACGTCAGTTGGCTAACCTCAAAAAGCGCTTTGACGATCTCAATGTCGCCGTGGATATCATTGCTGAAAATGGCGCTTTGGCCCTTTGTGCTGGCGAAGAGACACTCTTTTTCGAAGACCTCACCCCCGTCTCCCACTTCACGCCAGTCCTGCAACGCGCCTTAACGATTCCAGACGCCACTCCAGTCCTCTGCGGTGCCACCTGTGCATGGGTGCATGACGCCTATCCAGAGAATTTCAAAGAAGTCTCACGTTACTTCGAAGAGACTGCGCTCTGGCACGAGATAGATGCGGTGCAACAGTACAAGATATGCAAACTCGCCATCTACCATCCCCAAGCGGCGGATGTACTCTATCCCGCGCTCGCGCCCTTTGAAAACGCACAAACACGCGTCATTCTCTCAGGCCCCCATTGGGTCGATGTGCAATCATCCTCCGTGGATAAGGGCAACGCCCTCAAAGCCGTGATGCGCCGCTTCAATGCCGCCCCCGAAGAGGTCATCGTCTTTGGCGACTACCTCAATGATGTCGGGATGATGCAAGGCGGCGTCCACGCTGTTGCGATGGGCAATGCCTTGCCCGAACTACTCGCCCTCACCCCACACCACGCCCCCAAAAACACCGAAAACGGCGTCCTCACCTACCTCCACACCCTAAACATCTGCTAAGCGCAGCACCGCTGTTAGCTGTTTACTGTTTGCTATTAGCCGTCTGCGCGTCGCACAGACACTAAGGCTTCGCAGTTTCCGCTAGAACGCTATCTCTTACTCCGCGTGCCCCTCGGCGAGGATATGCGCCCGAGCGCGCTAGCGCTGGGAAAGAGAAATCCTGCTACGCAGTCTTCCTCCCGAGGAGGCTACGCGGAGCGCTGAAACCCCACAGAGGAAACGCAAAGCGGAGATTTGTCATCCTCGGGAAGCGGATGCGAAGCAAACGCTTCTTGCGCCGAGGTGGCAAATCTCCAAGAGATAGCGTTCTTGCGTTTAAACCCACTCGCTGTCCTGCGACGCAGTCGCTGTGTCAGTAGACCGCTCCGCGGTCGCCCGTTCATCGGACGCTCTGCGTCCGTGGCGGTGTCTCACCGTCCCTTTGTCCCTAGTGTCCTTAGTGTTAAACCCACTGGCAGTCCTGCCCGAAGGGCCCTGCGGAGCACCTTTTTGTGTGTTCTGTGGTTTCTTTATTTCGCTGTCCTGCGGGCTCTGCCCGCCCATATGCATCGCAGATGCGTTGGCTTTTCGTGGGCGCAGCCCTAGTGTTACGAAAAGATCAACGCATCCTAGTGTTTCTAGTGTTTAAACCTCGCAGTCCTGCGCCACTAAAAACAAAAAGGCGCGCCATAAGCGCGCCATTTTGTTTGTGGTTGAGTCCGTAGATTAGTCTTCTACGACCACACGGAAGCCCACGTTGTACGGGCGCTGCCAAGTTGGGTAACCCCAACGCCATGCCGAGGTGGCACGGTGCTGACGCTGATACCAAGAGCCACCACGGATGACGCGTAAGCTGTCATCAAAGGCCTCATTGGCTGCGGCGCCAGGGTAGGCGGTGAAGGGCGAAGAGGTCCATTCGGCCACGTTACCATGCATATCCTTGAGGCCGAAGGCATTCGGGGCATAAGAGCCGACCTTGGCGAGGTGAAGGACCTTATCATAGAAACGGGCATCCTTGAGTTCGTAATCCCAGAAACGGTCAGGATTGCGAATCGGTTGCGGGTCGATACCATGCACAGCCAAACGCTTGAGCGTGACGTCTGCGAGGTTAGCATGCGGAGCGAAGTCAGTATTGAAATCGCCATAGTTCATCGGGGTATCGGTACCTGCACGGCAAGCGTATTCCCATTCGGTTTCGGTGGGGAGACGCACCTTCTTGCCAGTCTTTGCAGAGAGCCATTCGCAGAAGGCCACAGCCTTATCATAGCTCACGCGGATAGCGGGGAAGGCAGGGTCATTGACGAAGTAACCGCGACGCACCTGATCCTTATAGTGCATATCATAGACTCCATTTTCGAAGGTGGGGTCAAACTGTTGCATCATGCCCATGGTCACTTCGGTCACGCCCATATAGAAGGGCTTGGTCACCATTGCGGCGTGTGCGGGGGCTTCGGCAGGCGATTCGCTATTCGAACCCATCACGAAGGCACCGGCAGGAATCTTGACCAATTCCATACGCTGGTCGCCACCCACATCCAAGGTAATCGTCTGACGCTTACCCTGAGCCTTGGTACCATCAAAGGGCCAACCCGCCAATGCGACCTCGTCAGCCGGTGTCGGTGCGGCGGTCGGGGCTTCGAAGGCAATTGCACCAGGCGTGTAGGGATTGATAATCTTTTCAGGATCGTAATCCAATGCAGCAAGGCGCTTTTCGTATTCACGACGGCTCTTGATGTAGTGCTGATTTGCGCCACGTTCGGTCCAAGTGCCGAAGTAGGGGACGTTGAGGTCAATCCACGTATAGAGGCGATCCCATTCTTCATTCGTGAGCGTCACGCCCTTGTGGCCCTTCTTCAACATCTGAATGAGTTCCGACGTGCTCGTGTGGAATTCCAAAGGCGTCAACACATGATAGTCGCCTTCGGGACCATTACGGCGGACATACGGATGCAAAGCGATGTAAGCGCCGCTAAAGCCGCTCCACACATTCTGACGGAAGGAGAAGTCCGGAATGGGCGTGCCAATCTTCGTCTTCGCCACAGCATTGCCGTTGTGGCAACCCACACACTTGCGGTCAAGCACAGGCTGCACTTCGCGATCAAAACTCCAACCGCGACGTTCGCCGTACCACGGCTTGATCTGTTGCGGCGGCTTACGCGAGGCCACCGTGGAGAGACCAGCCGGTGCAGCAGCATTCTGGCTTTCGTGGCAACCCACGCAACTGATGGTTTCGCCAGGCATCCCCACGAGCCACGAACGCATCATCTGCAACGCGCGACCCTCTTCGTCGAGGGGTTGCACGCTCAAAGGCGTGTTGGCGGGGAATTCAAACATGCAAGAACCGTCTTCTTCCACATCCACTGTACCGTGCAAAACGCGCACGTCCCACGGACCTTCCATACCGATGGCATAGTGACCACCAGCATGACGCGGAGCATATTCATAGTTGAAGACGCGGAGCTTCTTCACCTTGCCCTTCGGCACGCCATCAAGCGTCTTCTGACCACGATAGACATTGGCCATATAGACATTACACGTCTTCTTAGAGAGATCCACCATGTCAGGGCGATAAGCCGGGTGCGGACGCGACTTGAGCGGAATCGGTTCATAGTAGTTCGCATCCGGCGCTTCCCAAAGGGTGAGCACGTTGTCATAGATATCCACGAGCACCACGCGCCACGGAGCTGCACCATCATCCTGCATCGAAGCGAGGATCAATTCATCATTGAGCGGACGCGGATGGAGGAAGAAGGGCTTAATGTGGTCAACCAACTGGTCCTTCGTGATATTTTCAATCGGCTTCCCACGGAAGGGGAACTTCTGTACAGCGCCCTGCGTTTCGATACGACCACGCGCCACATCAAAGAGAATCAATTCACCCTTACGCGGCACACCATGGTGACCCGTCACAATACCCACAAACTTCGTCGAGCTGCCAGGAATGTGTTGGTGATAGAAAATAGCATTCGGCCAATAACTGTTCGAACCATAGAACTCCTGCTGGTCAGAACCATCCGGGTTCATCGTCATCAATACACGCGAGAAGTAGTGTGCAGAGTCCGTGTATTCCCAACGCAAGAACACCACACGACCATTCGGATAAACCTCAGGATTCCAGTTGATATCCTGGTCAAAGGTAATACGACGCGCCGTCTTGCGGTCATTTTCAATCAACTGCAAATTGGCCACATAGTCACCACCCGACACGCACGGCACGCCATTGAAGCCCACCGTTGCCGTCGTGATAATGCGACCATCCGGCAAATAACACGCATCATAATAGTCCACTTCAGGATTCGGATCTTCAAAAGCCTTCTTCCAATCCGAACCATCAATGTTCATCTCATAAATGCCCCACGGACCCGTCTTTTCATCACCCGAAGAGAGCAAAATCTTCTCGCCATCCCAGTCCAAGCACAACTCACCGAGATACGCAGACGAATCGCGAATCACCGTTGCCTCACCCATATCCTGGCAAATCGGACCACGCAAGATCTTATTCTGATAACCGCGCAAAGTGGCATTATTATCACCATTCCACGCCGTGTTGCCTTGGTAATTCTGGAAGAGACCCTGCTTCGAACCACGCGGACGATTGATAAAGAGAATTTCATCAAAATCCACCGCCGGGTGACTCAACATCACCTTCTTCTGCAATTCACGAAACGCGCGCGCCGTTTCAGCATTCGCCTGACCCGCCAAAATCGTAGCTTCGAGCGCATCAATTGCCTTCAACGTCTCCTCTGCATCCGGATAAGCCTCAGGATACTTTTCGGCATACGCATTCAAAGCATCACGCAACGAACGCGTATTCAACGACGCCAATAACGCACGCAAACGAATCTGCTCCTGCTGTTCAGCCAAAGTCGGCAAACGTTGACCCAAACGCGTAGCCTTACCCGCTACAGGCACAAAGTAATGCGTACGCTCCGCCTTGCCAATCTGATCTTCCCAGGCAATGACACGCGCATCATCCGTTGCCGTAATGCGGAAACTATCCAAACGGTTGCCCAATTCATCGCGGTTCCACACCACAATCTTTTCAATCGGATAAACACCACCGAGGTCCAATTCCCAAGCAGGATGCGAACCACCCTCCGGCGTATGCGTCACCGTATTGTGATTCCAACTGCCCGAGATATTCCCGTCAATTGCACGCGAAGCAGGCGCATTATGCGCGGTATTCGACTGCGAAGCCTTGCCCTTCGGAGCGATATTCACCCCATTCGAGAAGACCTCCACCTCAGCCAAAGACAACGTCGCAGACTCACGAGGCAAATCAATTGTGATATAACGCGCATCCACCGCTGCAAACAACGGAAGCGACATCATCGTAGCAGCTACTAAAAACGCCGCCGAAAACGAAAAAGGCTTATGCATAAGACATCCCTTTCAGATTAACACGCTTAACATTAATTAATATACCAAACCCAACCCCCAAAATTCAACCAAAAACCCGCACTCATCCACCCCCGCCTCCTCCAGTGAGCGGAGCACTCAAGCCTTCGCTAACCCCCACGAGTCGCACAGGTCTTACAAGATGCTCGAAATGGGCACATTGTCCCGCTGCCCTTCGGGCCCGGGCGCATCGAGCTCGTGCTCCGACAGCGGGCGCTTTGCACTTCTTTAGCGCCTTCGGCGTGCCTTCGCATTTTGCGCGAGAACGCTATCTCTTACTCCGCTTGCCCCTCGGCGAGGATATGCGCCCGAGCGCGCTAGCGCTGGGAAAGAGAAATCCTGCTGCGCAG
>JAZRAG010000016.1:0-1643 GCA_045634445.1 Candidatus Spyradenecus sp.
GTCTGCCTGCTCACCGACCCCAAGTCGGATACCCCCGATACCGATGAGCCTGCCGTCTCCGATAAGGATGACGATCCCGACGAAGAGGGTGACGAGCCGCCTGCTGCCACCACCCCCGATGATGACGATGATGGTACCACCCCTCCGCCAAGCTATCCCACCGCCTTCAACGCTCAGGTCACCGGTACTGTGTTGGAGTGGCATAAGGAGGAGGAATACCTCCTTTTGAAGGTCAATCCCCAATTTTCTGAAGAGCTGGGCGAAACGCTGAAGGTGTATGGTTATAGTCCCTCCACCTCAACGCGCGTGCACCCCTCCCTTTGGGTGGAAACCGCTACGGGGGTACGTGGCTTCTTGCGTGTGATTGATACCAACTATCCCATTGTGGCAGACAATAAGGATACAGGTACGCTCGACACCGTGGTGGTAAAAGGCGTGGCGGAAGACACCTCTTTCCCCAAATATGCTTGCGCCTTTCCCGATGGTAAGGTGGAAGAATTGGATTTTGATGAAATCCGCCCCCTGCTTCCCGAGGCTTTCCTTGAGAACGTAATGATCAATAATTCGAATGTCTATCTGTCGCTCCAGAAGTTTGAGAAGCGCTACCTCGGCAACACGTTTGAGGAAAACGATAGCAAGTTTCGCCCTGCTGTATCTGTGGCGGTGAAAGACGGACTCATGCGCGCCGTATATCCCATTAGAGTTACAGACTTTAAGACGGGCAAGCGCTACAAACCTATTGTGACTTACGACATTACCGGTAAGGCCATCTCGTACACATTAGACCGCGTCTCCTCTAACTCTTCTTGGTTAGTCAGGAGTTACCCAGGCCTGCGCTTCATTATGGACAATCCCTTAGTGGGGATGGTTATTGAAGGCTCGATGTTCCACGAATTTTCGTGGATGTATGCCGACGAAGTGGGCAAGTCTTGGAAAGATAAATCAGTGATATTCCTTGTCGGAATACTCATACTGCTCCCCTGCTTGCTCTGGTTGTACCTGCCCTCGGTGATACCCACCCTGCTCATCGGAGCGCTCCTCCACAAGCGCGAGGTGTTTCGAGGAATTGGCAACACAAAGATGATGCTCATCCTCTTACTCGTCACCCTCATTTCTACCTACCTTTGGGCGGGCATGATGATTGCATGGGGAATGATGGACATCTTCGCGCTCATCTTCCTGTACGTTGCCTACAAGACCTACTTCATGGTGTTTAAGATATTCGCACATCGTTGCTACGTGTGCGGTAGTTTAGATACCTACGACTATAAAAGCAAGGAAATTGTGCGTCAATATAAGGACTGGCGTAAGTATGCCACGGTTCGAGATACACTGGCGAAGTCGGAAAAGAAGTGGAAGACTTGGACCACCACAAAGTACACCTACAGTAATGGTAACACCTACACCGTTGACCATGACCATAAATTGCACGTCGAAACCACGACCACAAAATTGTACGACGACTACGAAATTTATTACTTGATTACGGAAGAAAAGCACACCTACAAATGCAACGTCTGTGGTGAAGAAAAGTATTTCGACAACACTGACTTTAAGGAGTTGGACCGTAGGAACACAGGTCAGCATACGGAGACGCATACTACTACAACCACGAACCCGACTATTTAAAGGATGTAGAAATC
>JAZRAG010000017.1:0-1601 GCA_045634445.1 Candidatus Spyradenecus sp.
CGGGTCATCTTGCCCATCTTGTTGCGCTCAAACAGGCTTTCAAACTGAGCGTTAATGGTTTCAGTTAGGCGATTTACTTCGCCAACTGCAATGGCACCGGTGGAGGACAGGGGAGAGGCGTTCATCTTCAGATTGTCGGTAGCGGTGGACGCCACAACAAACAAAATGATACGCTTGATAAAGTTAAATACAGGAGTGGGAAGTCCGTTTGCCTGTACACCCTCCCACTGCTTGCCGATGTAAAAGTTCTCATTGGCTTCCACCGTCTCATACAGGTTGATCTGAGTGTTAAAGTCACACCCCTTGCTGTACTCAACGGCTACCTGTTCGGCAGTCAATTCCTTCTTATTCATCGTTTACCGCCTTTCTTCGGAGGCCACTCATAGCCCAGAATGTTGTCAATGCCCTCCTGCATCAGTTCAGACTGTTTTACTTCGTCGCGCTCTTGCTCGACACGCTGTTCAAGGGCGATCAAAGCAATCTCAAGAGCATCGATACGCTCTTCAAGTTGTTTGATTTTACGCATGTTAACCTCCATAAGACAGGTATCCGGCAGAAGCGCCGCCGCCCGTCATAAAGTCGTCATAATCTTCCAGAGCATCATCGTCTGCCCACACTTCGCGTACAATGGGCATCTCTGCGCTCATAGAGCGGAATGTACAGAAGTAGCGAATTGCGTCAGGGGAGTGGGTGAACTCATGCGGCTCCTTTGCGCAGTCAGAAGGATTCTTTTCGTCATGCTGGAGGGCAGGAATGTCGCGGATCAATCGTGCGCAATCAGACGAAATCATAAGACCAGGCTTGCCATCGTTGCGCACCTTCAGGTATTCCTTCATGACCATCCAGCCCTGTACACGACTGTTGGAAGCCTTAACAAGGCCAAGGCCGTTCTGCGTAAATATTTCTGCCATGGTTCGGCCTGTATCCTTTTGCGTAGACCACATATCAGGAGGTGCAACCGTGTACTGAATGTACTCATCGTTAGGAGTAAGGCTGCGTGCCGCTTGTGCCGCCTCAGAAACAATCAAGCCGCTTTCGCAGTACTCTCGGTACACCCACATGCGACCCTCAAAGTCAATGGCCACCCAATAGCAGGCGAACATATCCAAGCCGTAGTCAAACACTCTGTAGCGAGGCCATTCCTTGGGAATGATAAAAGGCTCAAATACATGGAGATCCTTCTTAAACTCGCTAAAGAACTGACCAGCCATAGCGTCCCAGTCGCCGTATCGCCATGCCGCCTTAATATCATCAGGCTGCAGGTCAAGCATCTGAACGTAGTCAGGAGAGTTCTCCATCAGGACGGGGTTGTCCTCGACTGTCGCGGGGATAAACGTGTAGTCGCGGCTGTTCTCGCCCTTGTTGTACTCACGGGAGACAAACAGACGCTTCACCCACTGGTGGCCAACGCCACCGGGGTTACAAGTAATGTACATCTGACGATGGATCTTCTTGCCGCCACGCAAACAAGCACCAAGCATACGGAACTGATCTTCCGTAAAGTGAGTAGCCTCATCCATGAAGATAAAGTCATATTCTTGACCTTGATACTCGTTAATGGCTTCCTTTGTGCCTAAGTGTCCAAACTTAATGGAGGAGCC